>JAEWIK010000033.1 GCA_023387135.1 Actinomycetes bacterium
CTCGAACACCCCGTCAGGATCGACTTCTTCGGCGACACCATCGAGGAGATCAGGCACTTCGCGGTCGCCGACCAGCGCTCGATGGACGAGACCCTGCCCGAGGTCACCGCCTCGCCGTGCCGCGAACTGCTGCTGACCGACGCGGTGAAGGAGCGGGCCCGCGTCCTCGCCCAGCAGTACGCCAACGTCGAGGGCACGCTCGGCGAGATGTTCGACAGGATCAGCGAGGGCCACGCCGTCGACGGGATGGAGGCGCTCGCGCCGGTCCTGGTGGACGGCCTCGAACTGCTCATCGACGTGATGCCCGCGGAGACCCGCATCCTCGTCAGCGATCCCGAACGCATCCGCGCCCGCGCGCAGGAACTCGTGACCACGAGCGAGGAGTTCCTCAACGCGTCCTGGTCCGCGACGGCCGAGGGTGGCAAGGAGCCGATCGACCTCGGCGCGTCCGCCTACAGGTCGCTCGCCGACGTCCGCGGCCACGCACTGTCACGCGGCCAGTCCTGGTGGAGCCTCTCCCCGTTCAGCAGCGGCGACAACGAGAGCGCCGCTCCCGACTTCGACGAGCCGTTGCCGGAGGCGGTCTCGACGAGGCTGGCAGGCGAGGACAGGCTGCCCACCTTCACGATCGAGGCGCGCGAGGCGCCGGTCTGGCGAGGTGACACCCAGGCGGCGGTCGGTGCGGTCGGCGAGGCCGTCAGGGCGGGCCGCGTGGTGACGCTCATCGCCGACTCGGACGGCTTGGCCAAGCGCATGGTGGAGGTGCTGAAGGGCGCCGACCTGCCCGTCGTGCTGGGTGAGGAGCCCGCCGCCGGACGGGTCACCGTGCTCGTCGCCGAGCTGCGGCACGGCTTCAGCCTGGCCAGGCTCGACGTCTTCACCGCCGGTGACCTGTCGGGGCAGCGCGACACCGACAAGGCGGCGCGCAAGATGCCGACCCGGCGCAAGAACCAGATCGACCCTCTCGAACTGGAGGCCGGCGACCCTGTCGTGCACGAGCAGCACGGCGTGGGCAGGTACGTGGAACTCGTCCAGCGGACCGTCGCGGGCGCCACCCGGGAGTACCTGGTCATCGAGTACGCGCCGAGCAAGCGCGGGCAGCCGGGGGACAGGCTCTACGTCCCGATGGATCAGCTGCACCTGGTCACGCGCTACGTGGGCGGCGAGGCCCCGACGCTGGACAGGATGGGCGGAGCCGACTGGGCGAAGCGGACGTCCCGCGCCCGCAAGGCGGTCAGGCAGATCGCCGCCGAGCTCATCAAGCTGTACGCCGCCCGCCAGGCGTCCCGCGGGCACGCGTTCGGCCCCGACACGGTCTGGCAGCGCGAACTGGAGGACGCCTTCGTCCATGTCGAGACCCCCGACCAGCTCGCCGCCGTGAGCGAGGTCAAGACCGACATGGAGCAGGTCGTGCCGATGGACAGGCTCATCTGCGGCGACGTCGGCTACGGCAAGACCGAGATCGCGGTGCGGGCAGCCTTCAAGGCCGTCATGGACGGCAAACAGGTGGCGGTGCTCGTCCCCACCACGCTGCTCGTCCAGCAGCACCACGCCACCTTCGCCGACCGCTACGCGGGCTTCCCCGTCACCGTCGCCGCGCTCAGCAGGTTCCAGACGACGGCCGAGAAGAAGAAGATCATGGAGGGCCTCGCCGCCGGCAGCATCGACGTCGTGGTCGGCACCCACGGCCTGCTCGCCGAGGACGTGACCTTCAAGGATCTCGGCCTGGTGATCATCGACGAGGAGCAGCGTTTCGGCGTCGAGCACAAGGAGGCGCTGAAGAAGCTGCGGCTGAACGTCGACGTGCTCGCCATGAGCGCCACCCCGATCCCGCGGACGCTGGAGATGGCCATCACAGGGATCCGCGAGATGAGCGTCATCACGACGCCGCCGGAGGAGCGGCATCCCGTCCTGACGTTCGCGGGCCCGTACGACGAGCGCCAGGTGCGGGCGGCGATCCGGCGCGAGCTGGCACGCGAGGGCCAGGCGTTCTACATCCACAACCGGGTGAACACGATCGAGAAGACGGCGCAGCGGCTCGCCGAACTCGTCCCCGAGGCGCGGATCGCCGTCGCCCACGGCCAGATGAACGAGCACGCCCTCGAGCAGGTGATGGTCGACTTCTGGGAGCGGCGCTACGACGTCCTGGTCTGTACGACGATCGTGGAGGCGGGCCTCGACATCTCGACCGCCAACACCCTGCTGATCGAGCGTGCCGACCTGCTCGGGCTGTCGCAGCTCCACCAGTTGCGCGGACGGGTGGGCCGTGGACGCGAGCGCGGCTACGCCTACTTCCTCTATCCGCCGGAGAAGCCGCTCACCGAGACCGCGCACGACAGGCTGGCCACGATGGCCGCTCACACCGACCTGGGCGCGGGCATGGCGATCGCGCTGAAGGACCTCGAGATCCGCGGTGCCGGCAACCTGCTCGGGGGCGAGCAGTCGGGCCACATTGCCGAGGTGGGCTTCGACCTCTACATCAGGCTGGTCGGCGAGGCGGTCGCCGACTTCCGTGGCGAGCAGACCGAGCCCGAGCCCGAGATGCGCATCGAGCTTCCCGTCGAGGCGCACCTGCCGGTCGAGTACATCGAGAGCGAGCGGCTGCGGCTGGAGATGTACAAGCGGCTCGCCGCCGTCAACGCCCCCGAAGAACTCGCGGCGGTGCGCGACGAGCTCACCGATCGCTACGGCCCGCCGCCGGCACCGGTCGAGGCGCTGCTGGCCGTCGCGTCCTTCCGCCTGGAGGCCAGGCGTCGCGGCGTGACAGAAGTCATCCAGCAGGGCAGCAACATCAGGTTCGCCCCGGCCGACCTCCCCGAGTCCGCGCAACTGCGGCTGGCGCGGGTCTACCCGGGCGCCCAGGTGCGCAAGGCGTCCGGCTTCATCCTGGTGCCGCGGCCGATGACCCGTCCGATCGGGGGCCAGCCCGTCACCGACGCCGCGCTGCTCGCGTGGGCGTCGCAGGTGCTGGCCGATGTCTTTCCGGTGGGCGTCAACAGATAAGATCGCGACGGTCGATCAAGGCGAGGAGTTTGAGCATGGGACGGGCTGCACGCGCGCTGATGGCGTTGGTGGTGGCGGCGATGCTGGTGCTGAGCGGGTGCGCCTCGCAGAGCCCGCGGGACGCGGCGACCATCAACGGGAGCACCATCACGGTGGCCGACCTGGAGGCCATGCAGCCGGTGCTCGAGCCGTACCTGCAGGTCAAGGGCGCGCAGTCGGTGCTCAACATGCTGATCCTCACCAGGATCGGCACCGAGATCGTGAACCAGCAGAAGCTGACCTTCTCCGACGCCGAACGCTCCTCCGCCGCCGCCGGCGTCCCCGCCGAGCTGGCGAAGGACCCGAAGGCCGCCGGCTTCGTGGCCGACTACACGTCCTTCGTGCTGGCGACGTCGAGGCTCGGGCAGGAAGGCTTCATCAAGGCGGCCGGTGAGCAGTCAGTCGAGGTGAACCCCCGCTTCGGCACGTGGGACGCCACCCAGTTGTCGCTGGCGAACTCCGGTTCGCTGTCCAGCCCCGCCCCGCTGGCGAAGGGCTGATCCGCACGTCGCCGGCCGCGTCCACGCCGAACGGGACGAGCGTGCAAGGTCGCCCGGCTGGACGAGGATGGGCTCATGGCTGCTGAGTATCCGGAGGTCACCCGGCTGATCGGGGTCATGCACGCGTTGCGGACCGGCTGTCCGTGGGACGCCGAGCAGACCCACCTCTCGCTCGTCCACTACCTGGTGGAGGAGACCTGCGAGGTCATCGGAGCGATCGAGACCGGTGACGACGCCGACCTGGTGGAGGAACTCGGCGACCTCATGCTGCAGGTCCTGTTCCATTCCGAGATCGCGTCCGAGACCGGCCGCTTCACCATCGAGGACGTCGCGACCAGGATCGCCGACAAGCTCATCGCGCGGCACCCCTACGTCTTCGCCGACGGGGCAGTGCCCGACGACCTCATCGGCTCCTGGGAACGCAAGAAGAAGCTCGAGAAGGGAAGGTCGTCGGCCCTCGACGGCATCCCGCAGCGCATGAGCGCGCTGGCGCGTGCCCACAAGGTGATCGCCCGCACCCGTAGTCACGGCCACCAGCCGGAGGACTTCGGCGTCGAGGTGAGGGTGATGGAGGCCGACGCCGTCGGCAGGGAGTTCCTGCGTCTGGTCGCGACTGCCGAGGCGCTCGGCCTCGACCCCGAGCAGGAGGCTCGCAAGGCCTTGCGCGCCCTCGAGGACAGGGTGCGCGAGGTCGAAGGCGACGAGAGCGCCGAGTGAGTTCACGCCGTCCGCCGGCTCGTCCAGCGCGCGGCAAAGGCAGCTGATCCCCGGCGCGAGGTGCGGGTGGCGAGGCTAAGCAATAGGGTTAGTGCGGTATCCATAACGTTGAAAGGCATCCACAGTGGCACTCATCGACTCAGTAGACGCGCGTCAGATTCTCGACTCGCGCGGCAACCCCACGATTGAGGTCCAGGTAGTTCTCGACGATGGCTCGGAGGGCGTGGCGGCGGTTCCGTCAGGTGCCTCGACCGGCGCCTTCGAGGCGGTCGAACTGCGTGACGGCGACGCCGCCCACTTCGGTGGCAAGGGCGTCCTCAAGGCCGTCGAGAACGTCGTCGAGCAGATCGCTCCCGAGGTGCTCGGCTACGACGCGCAGTACCAGCGCGCCCTCGACGAGGCGATGATCGAGCTCGACGGCACCCCGAACAAGGGCTCCCTCGGCGCCAACGCCATCCTCGGCGTCTCCCTCGCCGTCGCCCACGCCGCGGCCGAGTCCGCCGAACTGCCCCTCTACCGCTACATCGGCGGCCCGACCGCGAACCTGCTGCCGGTCCCGATGATGAACATCCTCAACGGTGGCTCCCACGCCGACTCCAACGTCGACTTCCAGGAGTTCATGATCGCCCCGATCGGCGCCTCCACCTTCGCCGAGGCCCTCGAGTGGGGCGCGGCCGTGTACCACGCGCTGAAGTCGGTGCTCAAGGGCCGCGGGCTCGCCACCGGCCTCGGTGACGAGGGCGGTTTCGCCCCCAACCTCGAGAGCAACGCCGCCGCCCTCGACCTCATCCTCGAGGCCATCGGCAAGGCGGGGCTCACCCCGGGCAAGGACGTCGCGCTCGCGCTCGACGTGGCGGCGTCCGAGTTCTACAACGAGGACGGCACCTACAACTTCGAGGGTGGCAAGAAGACCGCCCAGGAGATGGCCGCCTACTACACCGAGCTCGTCGCGAAGTACCCGCTGGTCTCCATCGAGGACCCGTTGAACGAGGAGGACTGGGACGGCTGGAAGGCCATCACCGAGGCCCTCGGCGACAAGGTTCAGCTCGTCGGTGACGACCTGTTCGTGACCAACGTGACCCGCCTGCAGAAGGGCATCGACACCAAGACCGCCAACGCGCTGCTGGTGAAGGTGAACCAGATCGGCACGCTCACCGAGACCATCGACGCCGTCACGCTGGCCCACCGCAGCGGCTACACGACCATGATGAGCCACCGTTCCGGCGAGACCGAGGACACCACGATCGCCGACCTGGCCGTCGCCCTCGGCTGCGGCCAGATCAAGACCGGTGCTCCGGCGCGTACCGAGCGGGTCGCCAAGTACAACCAGCTCCTGCGCATCGAGGAGGATCTCGAGGACGCCGCGCGCTACGCCGGAGCCTCGGCCTTCCCGAGGTTCAAGGCCTGATCCAGTTACCCTTGACCCGATGAAGGTCAAGGTCCATGGCTCGCAACACGCGTAGCCCGAGCTCAACGAGTACCGGCCCGACACGTCCCAACAGGCGTCAGCGGGCCGGTACTCGCGCGTCCAGCCCCACCAGCCCGCCGGTCGCCCGCGAGCCCGTCGAAGCGCCGCGCGTCGAGCAGCAGCGCAGGCTGCCGCTGCTGGGCCTCGGGGCGCGGGTGACGGGACGCGCGCTCATCCTCGTGCTCGTGTTCGTCATGCTGGGCCTGTCGTACGCGTCGAGCCTGCGGATCTACCTCAACCAGCAACACGAGCTCGCTGTGGCAGAGCAGGAGATCAGCGACAGGTCGGCCCAGATCGACGAGCTGGAGTCGAACCTCGCCCGGTGGGACGACCCCGCCTACGTCCGCGCGCAGGCCAGGGACAGGCTCGGCTGGGTGCTGCCGGGCGAGACGGGCTACCGGGTGATCGGCGAGGACGGCAAGCCCATCGGCGACGACGTGACCATCGAGTCCGAGCAGAAGCTGCCCGCCGGAGAGCACCCCACCACGTGGTGGGAGAGGCTGTGGGGCTCGGTCGAGACCGCCGACGCCCCCGTCCGCAAGGTCACCGTCAGGTGATCGCCGTCCCTGCCATGAGCGCCGCCGACGAGGCCACGATCACGAGCCAGTTGGGACGGCCGCCGCGCGGTGTCGTCGGGGTCGCCTGGCGCTGCGCCGGCGGGGAGCCGGGCGTCGTCGTCACCGAGCCGAGGCTTCCCGACGGGACGCCGTTCCCCACCCTCTACTACCTGACCTGCCCGAAGCTGGTGTCGGCGGTGTCCACCCTGGAGGCCAACCAGGTGATGGTGGACATGACGGCGAGGCTCGAGAGCGACCCCGACCTCGCGCGTTCCTATCGCGACGCGCATCTCGCCTACCTCGCCGACAGGGCCGAGCTGGGCAGCGTGCCGGAGATCAAGGGCATCAGCGCCGGCGGGATGCCGAACCGCGTGAAGTGCCTGCATGTCCTGGTCGGGCACGCGCTCGCCGCCGGCCCCGGCGTCAATCCGCTGGGCGACGAGGCCGTCGCCCTGCTCACGGCGGCGGGAGTGCGCTGCCTGGCCGGGCGCGCCGAGACGCGCGACTGAGGCGGGACCACCCCGGCTCGGCGGTGCATGTCGTCGGCAGGGAGGGGGCCCCGGACGCGCAGGATGGAACTCCTCTGGGGCGGAAATGTGAGCGTTTCACATTCGGCTTCCACGGACGTCGAGCGTCGGCCTCTTGCCCGCTGGATAACGACTAGATAACGTCTTGATGCGGTGATTGTGAAGGTTCACATGTGATCGTTAACATCTTCGCATTGGCCACAGGCGGCCTGTCGGACGGAGCGCTGCGGCCCGTCCGATCGAACAAGGAGGTTTGAGTATGAAGAAGGCCCTCGGTCTCTTCCTGGCTGGAGCCCTGACTCTCGCCATGACTGCCTGCGCGAGTGGGGCTGCCCCTGCGGGCTCCGCCCCTGGCAACGCACCTGCCGGAGGCGGCAAGAAGGCGTTGACCGATCTCGTCGTCGGATTCGCCCAGGTGGGTGCGGAGAGCGGTTGGCGCACCGCCAACACCAAGGACATCCAGGAGTCGTTCAAGACGGCAGGCATCAAGCTGCAGTTCTCCGACGCTCAGCAGAAGCAGGAGAACCAGATCAAGGCGATCCGCTCCTACATCCAGCAGGGTGTCGACTACATCGCGTTCTCGCCGGTCGTCGAGACAGGGTGGGACGCCGTCCTCAATGAAGCCAAGGCGGCGAACATCCCCGTCGTCCTCACCGACCGCGCCGTCGACTCCAAGGACGAGTCGCTGTACGTCACGTTCCTCGGCTCCGACTTCATCCTCGAAGGCAAGCGGGCCGGCGACTGGCTGGTGAACGAGTACAAGGACAGCAAGGACCCCGTCAACATCGTCCAGCTCGAAGGCACCACGGGCTCGGCCCCGGCCAACGACAGGGCGAAGGGCTTCGCCGACGTCATCAAGGCCGACTCGAAGTTCAAGGTCGTCGCCAGCCAGACCGGTGACTTCACCCGCGCCGGCGGCAAGCAGGTCATGGAGGCCATGCTCAAGTCCCAGCCCGACATCGACGTGGTCTACGCCCACAACGACGACATGGGTCTCGGCGCGATCGAGGCCATCGAGGCCGCCGGAAAGGTGCCCGGCAAGGACATCAAGATCATCACCGTCGACGCGGTGCATGACGGCATGGTCGCCCTGAGCGAAGGCAAGATCAACTTCATCGTGGAGTGCTCGCCGCTGCTCGGCAAGCAGCTCATCGACGTGATCACCAAGCTCAACAACGGCGAGAAGGTCGAGAAGCGCATCGTCACCGAAGAGACGACCTTCACCCCCGAGCAGGCCAAGACCGCGCTGCCGGATCGCAAGTACTGATGTGATGACGTTCGGCCCGCCTGACTGCTACGGCTGCGGGCGGGCCGAGCGCCGCGCCGCGGGTCGCGCGAGCGAACCGCACAATATGCTGCCGTCCGACACCGTCAGAGAGTGAACGCCGATGTCCAACCTCCTGTCGCCCCGTGCCCCGGCCCCGCCGGGACAGCCAGAACCAGTCGTCGACATGCGGGGGATCTCCATCTCCTTCCCCGGGGTGAAGGCCCTCGACGACGTCGACTTCCGCATGTTCGCCGGCGAGGTCCACTCGCTCATGGGTGAGAACGGCGCCGGCAAGTCGACCCTGATCAAGGCGCTGACAGGCGTCTACGGCATCGACTCGGGCACCATCGTCCTGAACGGCACCCAGGTGACCTTCCACGGGCCGGCACAGGCCCAGTCGGCGGGCATCAGCACCGTCTACCAGGAGGTCAACCTGCTGGGGAACCTCACGGTGGCGGAGAACGTCATGCTCGGACGGGAGCCGCGGCGACTGGGCGGCATCGACTGGCGGGCGACCCGCCGGCGGGCCCGCGAGATCCTCGAGCGCCTGCACCTCGACATCGACCCCGGCTCGTTGCTCAACTCCCACTCGCTGGCGGTCCAGCAACTGGTGGCGATCGCCCGTGCGCTCGACGTGCAGGCGTCGGTCCTCGTCCTCGACGAACCGACGTCGAGCCTCGACGCCGAGGAGGTCGCCGAACTGTTCCGCGTCATCAGGTCGCTGGCGGCGGACGGCGTGGCCATCCTCTTCGTGAGCCACTTCCTCGACCAGGTGTACGAGATCTCGGACCGCATCACAGTGCTGCGCAACGGCAGGCTCGTGGGGGAGTACCTCACCGACGAGCTCCTGCGCATCGACCTCGTCCAGGCGATGATCGGCAAGGAGCTGTCGGCGCTGGAGGACCTGCAGGAGCGCGTCCATGCAGCCGACACCCAACATGCCGACGAGGAACCCTTCCTCGCGGCCAGCGGGATAGCGCGCAAGGGCGCCATCACCCCCATCGACATCTCCATCGCTCCCGGCGAGGTCGTCGGGCTCGCCGGCCTGCTGGGCTCCGGGCGTACCGAAATCGCCCGCCTGCTCGGCGGCGTCGACCGTCCGGACTCCGGGGAGTTGACGATCAACGGCAAGCACGTCCGCCTGCGCACCCCCCGCCAGGCGATCCGGCACCGCGTCGCCTACTCCTCGGAGAACCGGCGGGCCGAGGGCATCGTCGACGAGCTCAGCGTCAGGGACAACATCGTCCTCGCGCTGCAGGCCGACAGGGGGTGGTTCCGTCCGATCCCCAAGAAGCGTCAGGAGGAGCTCACCCAGAGCTACATCGAGGCGCTCAACATTAGGACGCCCGACGCCGACGCCCTCGTCCGCAACCTGTCGGGCGGCAACCAGCAGAAGGTCCTGCTGGCCCGCTGGCTCGCCATCGCTCCCCGGCTGCTGATCCTCGACGAGCCGACCCGCGGCATCGACGTGGGTGCGAAGGCAGAGATCCAGAAACTGGTCTACAGCCTGGCCGAGAACGGCATGAGCGTCCTGTTCATCTCCGCCGAACTCGAAGAGGTGCTGCGACTGAGCCACCGCGTGGTCGTGCTGCGCGACCGGCGGCTCGTGGCCGACCTTCCCAATGACAACCTCGACCTCGACTCCCTGCTGGCGCTCATCGCCGAGGGCGCCGAGGCCGACGAGCCGACAGGAGTCGCCTCATGAGCGCCGTCGCTGGTTCGTTCTCGCGCCTGCTCACTAACCGCCTGTTCTGGCCGCTGGTGATGCTAGTCGTGCTGCTGGCGGTGAACGTCGCGGCGGTGCCGGGGTTCCTGTCGATCACCGTCCACGACGGTCACCTGTTCGGCAGCATCATCGACATCCTCCGCAACGGCGCCCCGACCCTCATCATCGCCGTCGGCATGACGCTCGTCATCGCCACCCGCGGCATCGACCTGTCGGTCGGCGCCGTGTGTGCGATCTCCGGCGCGATGGCCTGTTCGATCATCCTCGGCTCGGACGACCCGACGTCGGGCTCGACTGTGACGGTGGCGGTGCTGGTGGCCCTCGGGCTGTCGCTCGTCCTCGGCATCTGGAACGGCCTGCTGGTCGCTGTCGTGGGGGTCCAGCCCATCATCGCGACGCTCGTGCTCATGACCGCCGGACGCGGCATCGCCATGCTCATCACGCAGGGGCAGATCCTCACCGTCGACAGCCCGCCGTTCAAGTTCCTCGGCTCCGGCTTCTTGCTGGGAGTCCCTGTCGCGGTCCTGCTGGGGGTGGTGATCTTCGCCATCGCCGCGCTGCTGACCAGGCGGACGGCGCTCGGCCTGCTCATCGAGGCGGTCGGCATCAACCCGGAGGCCAGCAGGCAGGCGGGCGTCAGGGCACGCGGCCTGCTGTTCACCGTGTACGGCTTCTGTGCGCTGGTGTCGGGCGTGGCGGGGCTGATCCTGACCGCCAACCAGACCGCGGCGGACGCCAACAACACCGGCCTGTTCATCGAGCTGGACGCCATCCTCGCCGTCGTCATCGGCGGCACGTCGCTGGCGGGCGGCAGGTATTCCCTGGGCGGCACGCTGGTGGGCGCGCTGGTGATCCAGACCCTCGTGACGACCGTCTACACGGTCGGCATCCCGCCCATCGCCACCATGGTGTTCAAGGCCGCCGTCGTCACCGCCGTCTGCCTGCTGCAGTCGCCCACCACGACGGCCGCGCTGACGCGTTGGCGAGAACGAACAACGCGGACGCCCAGGGTGACCGCCGAGGCCGAGGCGGTGGCGAAGTGACCACCCTCGCTCTCGACCGCGGCCCGCTGCAGCGCACCGGCGCCCGGTTCGTCGACCTCTTCACCAGCCCCAAGTCCGGGCCCGTGCTCGTGACGGGACTGCTCTTCATCCTCATGTTCATCGTGGGTGGCCTGCGGTACCACGGCTTCTTCACCGGACAGGTGCTGCTCAACCTGCTGATCGACAACGCCTACCTCATCGTGCTCGCCGTCGGGATGACGTTCGTCATCCTCACCGGCGGTATCGACCTGTCGGGCGGGGCTGTCGTGGCGCTGGCGACGATGATCGCCGCCAGCCTGCTGCAGGCCGGGTGGGCGCCCGGCGTGGTGATCCCGCTCATCCTCGTCGCCACCTCCGTGCTGGGGCTGGCCGTCGGCCTGATGATCCACGTGTTCGGCGTCCAGCCGTTCATCGCGTCGCTGGCGGCGATGTTCCTGGCGCGCGGCCTCTGCTACATCATCAGCAACACGTCCATCACCATCGACAACGGCTTCTTCGTCGCCATGGCGAGCACGAGGATCCCGCTGGGGGGCAGGCTCAGCATCACGCCGAGCGTCATCATCGCGATCGTCGTGGTGATCGCCGCCGTCTGGGTGCTGCAGTACACGCGCTTCGGCAGGACCACCTACGCCATCGGCGGCGGCGAGCAGTCAGGCATGCTCATGGGCCTGCCGGTCGCCCGCACGAAGGTGCTCGTCTACGTGATCAGCGGCTTCTGCTCGGGGCTCGCCGGCGTCCTGTTCGCGTTCTACACCTTGTCGGGCTACTCCTTGACGGCGATCGGGACAGAACTGGACGCGATCGCGTCGGTGGTCATTGGCGGGACGCTGCTCGCGGGCGGGTACGGTTTCGTCCTGGGATCGGTGCTCGGCGTGCTGGTCCTGGGCCTGATCCAGACCATCATCAGCTTCGAGGGAACCCTCAGCTCGTGGTGGACGAAGATCTTCATCGGCACCCTGCTCCTGGTGTTCATCATCCTGCAGAAGGTGCTCACCTCCCGGCGAACCTGAGGCCCGCGAGAATGACGCCCCTGACGGGGAGGCACTGGCTGGGAGGAGAGAACGGGTGATCGAAGAGGAGCGGACGAAGGCCGCGACGATCTTCGATGTCGCGCGTCTGGCGGGGGTCTCCCACCAGACTGTCTCCCGCGTGCTCAACGACCTGCCCAACGTCCGACCCGCCACGAGGGAGCGGGTCGAGCGCGCGATCGCCCAACTCCGCTACATCCCCTCGCCGGCCGCTCGAGCCCTGGTCACCCGCCGGTCGCGCACCATCGGCCTGATCACGACCGGGCTGCCCGAGTTCGGCCAGTCGACGACCGCGGTGTACCTCAACGAGGCGGCCCGTGAGGAGCGCTACGCGGTCATCATGGCGAGCCTGCTCACCGCGGACCCTTCGAGCCTGCGCCAGGCCGCCGAGGTGCTCGTCCGCCAGAACGTGGAGGCGATCGTGCTCATCACGTCCAACCGCTCGACGCTGGGAATGCTGCAGGGGATGGAACTCGGCGTTCCTTTCGTGGCCGTCGCCTCGCAGGGCGCCGGGCTCCACAGGGTGTCGTTCGACCAGTACGCCGGTGCCCGCCGGGCGGTGCGTCACCTGATCGAACTCGGGCACACGGAGATCCGCCACCTCGGCGGGCCGGAGGATTCCATGGACGCCGTGGAGCGGGTCCGCGGCTGGCGGGACGCCCTCTCCGAACACGGCCTGGTGGCCCACGAGCCGCTCGTCGGGGACTGGTCGGCGGCCAGCGGCTACCGCAACGGCCGCCTGCTGGCGGCACAGTCGCACTTCACGGCGATCTTCGCCGGCAACGACCAGATGGCCCTCGGCGCGATCCGCGCCCTCACCGAGTCGGGACGGCGGGTGCCCGAGGACGTCAGCGTCATCGGCTACGACGACATCCCCGAAGCCGAGCACTTCGCGCCCCCGCTCACCACCATGCGCCAGGACTTCGCCCAACTCGGCCGCGACACCATGACCCTGGTCCTCGCGGTCCTCCACGAGAACGTCGACGGCTCCCTCCTGCAGCGCGTCCCCAACCTGATCGTCCGCCAGAGCACGGGCCCCGCCCCGCTCGCGTGAGGGCCTCGCCACCGCGTCGGTCCCGCCCGGGGGTGCCCGGCTTGGCTCCCGGCGTCATCGGGGCTCTACGCTGGTGGACGCGGTCCCCATGGCCCAATCGGCAGAGGCAGGCGGCTTAAACCCGCTTCAGTATGGGTTCGACTCCCATTGGGGACACAGGTCGTGCGGGGGTGCCTTCGAGCGCGCGCCGGCGCTCACGGCGTGCTCGCCTCGCCGGTCGCTGCGGCGGGTGCCGTCCGCGACCTCAGGC
>JAEWIK010000283.1 GCA_023387135.1 Actinomycetes bacterium
AAGACCACCAGGCCGCCCGCCGCCCTGAGCTGCGGCAGCAGGAGCCTCGTGAGAGTGGCAGGGGCGATGACGTTCAGGTCCAGCACGGCGCGCCACTGCGCGGTCGTGGAGTCGGCGAACGGTCCCCAGTGCGAGAGCATCCCCGCCGAGTGCACGAGCACGTCGAGGGTGTCGATGCCGGCCACCGCGGACGCGACGTCCGCCTCGTCGGTCAGGTCGGCGACGAACGGTTCGGCGGACGGCAGTGCCTCCACGACCGGGTCCACCGAGGCCGCGCTGCGGCCGCCCACCAGCACATGGTGGGTGGGGGAGAGGATCTCGGCGATCGCCCTCCCGATCCCGCGGGAGCCACCCGTGACGAGGGCGACGGGGCGGTTCATGCGAACACCGCGAGCGCCACCGGGACCACCCACAGCACCGCGAGGATCTGCAGGATCCTGTCCGACAGGACGACGTCCTCGGGCTCTCCGGCCCTGCCCTGGTCGATCCGCATCGCGTACCGCAGGACGGCGAGCGTGAAAGGAGCTATCGAGATCGCGGGCCACGGCACCTCCCACAGGTGGGGGCCCGGCTGTTCGAAGGCCCACAGGCTGTAGGACATGATCACGACGGCGATGCAGACTGCCCACACCTCGCGCAGGTAGCTCTTCGTGTAGCGCTCGAGGGAGGCCCGGGTGCCAGCCTGGTTCCCGACCTGGACGAGTTCGGAGTACCGCTTGCCGGCCACCATGAACAGCGACCCGAAGGACGCCACGAGCAGGAACCACTGGCTCAACGGGATGTCCGACGCCACGCCACCGGCTATCGCGCGCAGCAGGAAGCCCGCCGCTACCATGGCGAGGTCGATGATCGGCTGGTGCTTGAGGAACAGCGAGTACGCGACCTGCAGCACGAGGTAGACGACCAGCGTGATGCCCAGTCGCGGGCTCACCCAGAACCCCAGGGCCAACGAGGCGACGAAGCACACAGTCGCGAGCAGGTAGGCGGCGGTCGGCGACAGTTCGCCGGCTGCCACGGGGCGCCACCGCTTGGTGGGGTGCAGCCTGTCGGCCTCGGCGTCCCGCACGTCGTTGAACAGGTAGACGGCCGCGCTCACGAGGCAGAACGACAGGAAGGCCCAGAGCGTCGCGAGCGCGACGGCGGGCTCGAAGAGCCTGCCCGCGGCCAGCGGCGCCGCCAGCACCAGGACGTTCTTCACCCACTGTTTGGGTCGCATGGCCCGCAGCCAGGCGGGCAGGCGGGACGGGCGCGGGTTCGGCTCGGTCAGCACGGGTGAGGTCGACATGATGGACCGAGGATAACGAAGCGGTACGGCTCGTCGCTGCGGTGCCCGGTCAGCGCCGCCACAGGGTGTGCCAGGGGACCCCGAGCCCGGCGAGCAGTTCCCGCAGCAGCGGCAGGCTGATCCCGACGACGTTGTGGTGGTCGCCCGACAGCGAACTGACGTAGGCGCCGCCGAGGGAGTCGATGGTGAAGGCCCCTGCGACCTCGAGCGGCTCGCCGGTCGCGATGTAGGCGTCGATCTCGTCGTCGTCCAGCGTGGCGAACTGCACTGTCGTCCTCGCCACCGCCGTGCGGGTGTCGTCGACGCCGCCACGCCGCGCTATGACGTGGTGCCCGGTGAGCAGCACTCCCGAACTCCCGCTCATGCGGCGCCACCTGGCGCGGGCCTGCGCCGCGTCGGCGGGCTTGCCGTGCGGCTGGCCGTCGAACTCCAGCAGCGAGTCGCACCCCACGACGAGCACGTCGCCATCGAGGTCGGCGGCGACGGCTTCAGCCTTCGCCCGCGCGAGTTCGGCGACGAGGGCCGCCGTGTCGGGAGCCGTGATGGAGTCCTCGTCCACCCCCGAGACGATCACCTCGGGGTCGAGGCCGGCGGCACGCAGGGTCGCGAGCCTGGCGGGTGAGCGCGAGGCGAGCACGAGCCGCGGGGCTGGCTGCTCGGCGGCGTGGGTCATGGGGCTCCTACATCCTGAAGCTGCTGCGCCAGGCCTCATGGCCGGGCACCAACGGGTTCCTCACAGTGTGCCAGTAGCTCCGCCAGCCGCCCGCGAGCGTGCTGCTCACCGGCTCGTGCGGTTCCGGACGGCCGCGCCGCAGCGCGACGATCACCGCCGTCACCGCGGCGAGTTCGGCGTCGGTGGGGTGCCCCGAGCGCACGTCGATGAGCTTCGCCGCCTCCGCGGGCTCGTCCTGGCTCACAGCGGGATGTTCCCGTGCTTCTTGGGCGGCAGTTGCTGGCGCTTGGTGCGCAGCAGGCGCAGCACCCTGATCACCTGGGCCCTCGTCTCGTGGGGGTAGATCACCTTGTCGACGTACCCGCGTTCGGCGGCGATGTAGGGGTTCGCCAGCTCGTCGTTGTACTCGTCGATGAGCTGAGCCCGCCGGGAGTCGGCGTCCTCGGCCTCGGCGAGCTCGCGCCGGTACAGGATGTTGACAGCGCCCTCGGCGCCCATCACGGCGATCTGGGCGGTCGGCCAGGCGAGGTTGACGTCGGCCCCCAGCGGCTTCGACCCCATGACGCAATAGGCGCCGCCGTAGGCCTTCCGCGTGATGACGGTGAGCAGCGGGACAGTCGCCTCGGCGTAGGCGTAGATCAGCTTGGCGCCGCGCCTGATGATCCCGTCCCACTCCTGGTCGGTGCCGGGCAGGAAGCCGGGGACGTCCACGAAGGTGAGGATCGGGATGTTGAACGCGTCACAGGTGCGGACGAAGCGTGCAGCCTTCTCGCTGGCCTTGATGTCGAGGCAGCCCGCGTAGACCAGCGGCTGGTTGGCGATCACGCCGATGGAACGGCCCTCGACCCTGCCGAAGCCGCAGATGATGTTCGGCGCGTACAGCTCGTGCACCTCAAGGAACTCATCGTCGTCGAGGACGCGCTTGATGACCTCGTGCATGTCGTAGGGCTGGTTCGGCGAGTCGGGGATGACGGTGTCGAGCACCCTGTCGTGGTCGGTGAAGGTGAGATCGGCTTCGGTCTCCTCGTACACCGGCGGGTCTTCGAGGTTGTTTTGCGGCAGGTAGGTCAGCAGCTGCCTGACGTACTCGATGGCGTCGAGCTCGTCGGCGGCCAGATAGTGGGAATTCCCCGACCTGGTGGAGTGGGTGCGCCCGCCGCCCAGTTCCTCCATCGTGACGTCCTCGCCGGTGACCGTCTTGATGACGGAAGGGCCGGTGATGAACATCTGCGAGGTCTGGTCGACCATGACGACGAAGTCGGTGAGCGCGGGGGAGTACACGTGGCCGCCCGCCGCGGCGCCCATGATGAGCGAGATCTGCGGGATGACGCCGGACGCGAGAGTGTTGCGGCGGAAGATCTGCGAGTACAGGTCGAGCGAGACGACGCCCTCCTGGATGCGCGCCCCGCCGCCCTCGTTGATGCCGATGATCGGGCAGCCGGTCTTGATGGCGAAGTCGATGATCTTCACGATCTTCTCGCCGTAGACCTCGCCGAGCGCCCCGCCGAAGAGGGTGACGTCCTGGCTGAAGACGCACACCGGGCGTCCGTGGATGGCGCCGACGCCCGTCACCACGCCGTCGGTGTAGGGACGGCGCTCCGCCATCCCGAAAGCCTGCGAGCGATGCCTGGAGAACCTGTCGAACTCGGCGAAGGTGCCCTCGTCGAGCAGCGCCGTGATGCGTTCGCGGGCGGTCATCTTGCCCTGCGCGTGCACCCGCTCCACCGCTTCCGGCGAACTGGGGTGGAAGGCCTGGTCACGTCGGGCTGTCAGGTCGGCGAGCTTCCCGGCCGTGGTGTGGATGTCCGGCTGCATGGTTCGAACCATATTGCCCAATCCGCCGGTGGCATAGGGTGCCGTCCGTGGATCCGCTGGTTGACGCGACCTGGCTCGCCCGCGAAGTCGGCGGGCGTTTGTGGCATGACGTCGAGACCGTCGCTGCCGTCGGATCCACCAACGCCGTGCTCGCCGAGCGCGCACGGAACGGGGCTTCCTCGGGGACTGTCCTGGTCGCCGATCACCAGACCAGCGGACGCGGCAGGTTCTCCAGGGTGTGGGAGGCGCCGCCCGGCGCGTCGCTGGCGTTGTCGGTGCTCCTGCGGCCCACGGCACAGGTGCGCCGCTGGCTGTGGCTGCCGTTGCTGACGGGGCTCGCCGTCGCTGACGGCCTGCGCACCTCCTCGGCGGTGGACGCCACGCTGAAGTGGCCCAACGACGTGCTGATCACCGGACGCAAGGTGTGCGGCATCCTCGCCGAGCGGGTGGAAGGCCAGCCGCCGGCGGTCGTCATCGGCATGGGCATCAACACCTTCCTGCGCGAGGACGAGTTGCCGGTCCCCACCGCCACGTCGCTGGCCCTCGCCGGTGCCGAGGTCTCGCCGGGACGGGTGGTCCGCGACGTCCTGCTGGCTTTCGAGGGCTGGTACACGAGGTGGGCGTCGGGCACCGACCTGCGCGAGGCCTACGCCGCACGCTGCGACACCATCGGCAGGGCGGTGCGCGTGGTGGTGTCCGACACCGAGTCCGTCGAGGGTGAGGCGGTCGGCGTGGACGAGGACGGTCGCCTGCTCGTCAGCACCGGGGACGGCGTCAGCGCCTTCGCCGCCGGCGACGTGTGGCACCTCCGCTAGGCACCGTCGGCCTCCGCTCGCGCCTCATAAGGTGTGATGCGGCGAAGCAGTTGTGTACTCTTGGCGGGTCCCCGCGGAGAATCCGCGTTGGCAGGGGACCTGGGAAAGGCAAGGCATGACCGAGCTCGCAGGCGCCGTCATCACGCGCTGAGCGAAGCCCCACGGTGGGCTTCGACGTCGGTGCGTTCCACCGATCCAGGAGCCCTGCATGCCTTCACCCTCTGTCGTCTTCAACGACCTCACCTTCACCTGGCCCGACGCGAGCCCCGCGCTGCGCGGCCTCAGCGGCGTCTTCGGTGCCGGGCGCACCGGCCTCGTCGGCCGCAACGGCGCCGGCAAGTCCACGCTGCTACGCCTGATAGCCGGGCTGTTGACGCCCAACGCCGGCACTATCACGACGGTCGGGGCCGTCGACTACCTGCCCCAGGACCTCACCCTCAGGGTCGACGACACGCTCGCGGACCTGCTCGCGGTCAGGGAGGCGGTGGACGCCGTCCGGGCCATCGAGGCCGGCGACGTCCGCGAGGAACTCTTCGAGGCGGTCGGCCACGACTGGGACATCGAGGAGCGCAGCGTGGCCGCGCTGTCGGCGGTCGGGCTGCCGTCCGACCTCGACCGCAGGGTCAGCACCCTGTCCGGGGGCGAGACCATGCTCGCCGCGATGACGGGCATGAAGCTGCGTGCGGCCCCCGTCGCCCTGCTCGACGAGCCGACCAACAACCTCGACTCGGTCTCGCGCGACACCCTCTACGGGCTGGTCACGACCTGGCGCGGCGCCCTGGTCGTGGTCAGCCACGACCTCGCCCTGCTGGAGTTGATGGACGAGACCGCCGAGCTGCGCGACGGCGCCCTCACGGTGTTCGGCGGCCCGTACAGCCAGTACGAGGAACTGGTCAGGCGGGAGCAGGAGGCCGCCGAGCGGGCGCTGCGGACCGCCGAGCAGGTGCTCAGGATCGAACGCCGGCAGCGGATCGAGGTGGAGCAGAAGATCGCCCACGCCGAACGCCAGGGGCGCAAGGACAAGGCCAACAGCCGGTACGTCCAGGCGGCGCTCGACATGCGCCGCAACGCCGCCGAGAAGTCGGCGGGCGCCCGCCGCGGGCTGTTGGACGCGAAGGTCGCCGCCGCCCGCACTGCTGTCGACGAGGCCGAGGCCCGCGTCCGCGCCGATGACGCCATCCGCGTCGACCTGCCCGATCCGGCGGTGCCGGCGGGCAGGCGGCTCGCCTGCCTCACGGGCGCCGACGGGCGCGAGTTCGTCCTGCAGGGCCCCGAGCGGGTGGCGCTGACGGGGCCGAACGGCATCGGCAAGACGACCCTGCTGCGCCAGCTGGTGGGTCT
>JAEWIK010000186.1 GCA_023387135.1 Actinomycetes bacterium
GCCCGGTCCTGGCGCGCAACCCGGAACTGGCTGACCACCTGCTGGAGCTCGCGCTGGGCCATCCGCTCGACCCGCTGCCCAACGCCGAGCTCGATGAGCTGCGCAGGCAACGGGTGGAAGCCGTCCGCAGGCAGGCCGGCCGCCGCTGAGCGTCGCCGCCGGTCAGTGACCGTGCGGGTGCAACGTCCGCGACGTGGCAGGTCGCCCGAGTGACAGGTCGCCGTAGACCTGTGACCACACGAGCGCGTGCTGGACGGGTGTGATGACCCCCTGCGCGAGGTCCGCGTCGGCCTCCACCAGCAGGTTCCCCAGGCACTTGACCCGCGCGCAGGCCGCGACCTCCTCGCCGGTCGCAGGTTCGGAAGGTTCCTCCACCCATCCCCGCCGCGTCCGCGCCCGCTCGTCGCGGGTCACCAGCGCGAGGACCACGAACCCGACGCAGTAGGCGACGACACCCGCTGCCAGCACCAGCGGCGGCGAGAACACCGTGGCGGTGGAGACGAGCGCGAGCACGAGCAGCGAGGCGCCCAGCCACGGCCAGACTCGCCACAGCCTGAGCAACCGGCGCGCGGTGGGCGCAATCCCTGGTTCGTGCACCACGAGCGAGTACCGGACGACCCCGCCGCGCTGCACCGAGACGTCCGCCGACCCCCAGCAACGCCGCTTCCCTCGCGGGAGCTCGCTCCATTGCGCCGGCGTCACCGGCCTTGTCACCGGGAACTTCACGACGCCAGCCTAGGACGAAACACTGCTGAAACAAGCCCGAAACGAGCAGGTAACAAAGCGCCGTGCTCAGGCGGGCGGCGACGGACGGGGTTCCTCGGCGCCCGCCGAACCGACCGCCGCCTCGTCCCCCACCTCAGCATCCTCGGCGGAGGCCTCCGCCTTGTCGCCGTCGGGCTCCGCGTAGCGCGCCGACAACAGCCGGTACGAGCGGGTGAGGAAGGCGGCGAGGGTGAGGATGAGCCCGAGCGCGCCCGCCAGCACGAAGACCAGCGCTATCCCCCGCGCCTCGCCTTCACCCAGCAACCAGCCCAACTGCCGCCTGCCCTCGTCCGAATCCGCGTAGGGGATCAGCCAGAACTGGGCGACCGGCCCGATCACGAACGTGCTGATCGGCGCCGCCGCGACTTCCACCGACTGGGCCAGCCCGAAGACGCGCCCCTGCTTGGAGTACGGAACCACCTTCTGCAGCACCGTCTGCTCGGCGGCCTCCGCCACGGGGATCAGCGCCATGTAGCAAAGGATTCCGATGGCGAGGATCCAGATGTTCTCGCGCAGCGTGAAGGAGAGCCCGATGCTCCACATCACCACGTTCGCCAGCAGCAGCATCCGCACCGGCCGCTTCCCCAGCCCCTTGCGCGCGACCAGGCCGCTGCCGATCATGAAGCCGAAGCTCAGCACCCCCCACAGCACTCCCCACACCTCGACGGAGACCAGGGTCAGGCCGTACGGGTCGAGCAGGGCCATGAAGACCCCACCGAGCAGGTTGTTCAGGGTCGAGAACAGGATCAGCCCGACGAGGCCGGGAATGGCGATGATCGCCAGGTAGGCGCCTCGGAAGTCGACTGCCTTCGGCGCCCCTTCCACGTGCACGATCTCCGGCTCGGGGATCGACACGGTGAGGAGATGCAGCAGCGACACCACAGTCAGCGCGACGGCGATGGCCATCGTCCACATCATGCCCAGCTGGCCCACCGCCAGCCCCGAAAACACCGACGTGATGGCGAAGCCGAGGCCGTTCGCCATGCCGACCAGCCCGTTGGCGTTGGCCCGCCGCTCTTCCGGCACGAGCAGCGTCACCGTGGTCGACAGGGCGATCCCGCGCGCGCTCTCGACGATGGCACCGGCAAGGATGAGCAGGATGAAGCCCCAGAACTCGAAGCTGCCGATGACGAGCAGCGAGGACGTGGGGACCAGCAGGAAGTAGCCGAAGGCGGCAGTGTAGGCGATGGCCGTCACTGTCGTGGCGGCGACCATCACCTCCTTCTTCCGACGCCTGTCGATCCACGTCCCGAACGGCACTCCGACGACGGCGACGAGCAACATGTACGAGCCGCCGATGATGGCGGTGGCGAGCACCGACCTCGTCTCGAGGTAGATCCAGAACGTCAGCGCGAACCACAGGAAGCTGGTGGTGACGTTGGCGATCAGCGTGTTGACCAGGACTCCGTAGAAGTTCCGCATCTTGTCCATGGGGCTTCTCCTCAGTTCGGAAGGGCACAAGCCTCGCATGCGGCGCCGACAATCTGGAGGCCACCGGGCCTCCGATTTCGCGCTGGGCAAGGCATTGCGCTAAGGTTTCTGTTCGCGCGCTGCTAGCTCAACTGGCAGAGCAGCTGACTCTTAATCAGCGGGTTCAGGGTTCGAGTCCCTGGCGGCGCACGACTCAAGCCCTCGGTCCGAACTTCGGCCCGGGGGCTCGTCGTTTCCGCAGGTGAACCCGGTATCCGGTCAGCGACGCAGCAGCGAGCGGACCACTCCGATGAACGCGACGGCGCCGCCCACGGCCGCTCCGACGAGCGCCAGCCGTGACGTGTTCAGGCTGCCGTCGGGGTTCGTGAGCTGGGCGCGAACGGCGCGCAGCTTCAGGTTGGCGCGTGCCCTGACGTCGCCCACGGCGCGGGACGTGATCGCCTTGGGGTGCACCTGGTTGAGCAGGCTAGCCACGCCGTCGGCCAGACGCTCGCGGGCGGCCTCGATGTCCGCCTCGATCTCTGCCTTCGTCCTGATGGGTTCGGCCATGGCTCCTCCGGTCCGGTCTCTTCCGCCCAGCCTATGACAGGCGCGGTAGGCCGAGCCATGGCACCGCACGAACGATGCCCGCGAGGCTGGCTACAGTTGAGCCATGTCCGCTCTGGAGCCCGGCGACACCGCCCCCACCTTCACCCTCCTCGACGCCGACCAGCATCCCGTCTCGTTGTCGGATTTCGCTGGTGGGCGCGTGATCGTCTACTTCTTCCCCGCCGCCATGACTCCCGGCTGCACCACGCAGGCCATCGATTTCGATGCCGCGGTGAGCGACCTCGCGGCCGCCGGCTACCAGGTGGTGGGGATCTCCCCCGACACCCCCGAGAAGCTGGCGCAGTTCCGCGAGCAGGAGTCGCTCGGCTTCACCCTCCTCGCAGACCCCGACAAGGAGGTGCTGAAGGCCTACGACGCCTACGGCACCAAGGTCCTCTACGGCAAGCAGATCGAGGGAGTCATCAGGTCGACCTTCGTGATCGACGTGGACGATGCCGGCACCGGTATCGTCGCACTCGCCCAGTACAACGTGCGGGCAGCCGGTCACGTCGCCAAGCTGCGCCGCGACCTCGGCATCTGAGGCTCGCCGGGCTCAGGTCAGGAGCGAGAACCCGTCGCCTCGGCCCGTGAGCGATGGGATCGCCCGCGTTCGGACCACGCGCGTCGACACTCTCGACTAGTCGATGATCTCCGGCACCGCAGCTTGATGCCTGAGTACGCTCACGAAGTCACGCGTGATGCTCGTCGGATGCGTTATTGCAGTCCCCACGACCACAGCATGAGCGCCCAGTTCAAGGCAGTGGGCGGCGTCGGCCGGTGTACGGACGCGGCCCTCCGCCAGGACGGGACGATCGCTGAGATGGAGCAACTCCGACAGCAGGTCGAAGTCGGGCCCCGCTGTTCGGGGACGACTATCCGTATAGCCGCCCAGTGTCGTTCCGAGAATGTCGGCGCCCGCCGCCAAGCTCGCTGTCGCGTCTTCCGGCGATCCGCAGTCGGCCATGACGAGACCGCCGAGGGCATGGATCGCGTCAAAGCAGTCCTTGAGGGTACTTCCGTCGGGTCGCGGCCGGGTCGTGCCGTCAAGAGCGACTATCTCGCAGCCGGTGCGCGCGACAGCCTCGCAGTCGTCGACCGTGGGCGTGATGAACACCTCGCCGTCTCCCACCTTGAGCAAACCGATCAGTGGTACGTCAAGCACCGCCCGCATTGCCCGGAGGTCGGCCAGCCCCTGTGCGCGGATTCCCGCTGCTCCACCCGCCACTGCGGCGAGAGCCACCGCGGACATGACGTGTGGGTCCCGCATGGGCTCGCCTGGGTACGCCTGGCACGAGACAACCAAACCGCCACCAAGGGCCTCTATCGTCTGCACGCTTGTCACGGTCTCTTCCTTCTCGCCTTCATCTGGTCTTGAGAGCACATGCTGACCACCCGGTCGCGGGGATCCTGAGGGGTTGTCCCCGGCTCGCGGCCGGCGGCCGGCCCGAACCCGAAAGGGGGGCCTGAGCGGGTATCGCCAGCCAACCTCGGCGCAGCCCATGGAGCCGCCGCAGGAGCCAAGACAGCCACGGGCGCACGGGTCGGTGACGCGCCCTTGCTCGGGCGCCCAACCGGGAACTCACTCAACGACTGCACCTACTTGACACCACCAAACGACAGACCTCGTGCCATGTGTTTCCGGACGAGAATGGCGAAGATGACGATCGGCAATGCACCGATCACACCTGCTGCCGTGAGGCGTGCCCAGTTCGTTCCGAAGAAGCTGAGGAAGCCTGAAATCGTGACAGGCACTGTCGAACTGTCACCGTTCGTCAAGATCAGCGCGTACATGAACTCATTCCACGACTGAATGAGCGCGAGCACGAATGTCGCGAACATGGCACCCCAGACGTTCGGGAGGACGGTCATGCCGAGCGTTCTCCATTCACCGAGCCCATCGATGAGCGCCGCCTCCCGGATCTCCCGCGGGAAGTTCACAAGGAAGGAGCGGAAGATCAGGACTGCCAGGAGCGTGGCGTAGAACGTGTGAATGATCGTGAGTCCGACCGGGGTGCCCGTGAGCCCCACCGTGAAGAACGCCCGGTAGAACGGAGTGAGGCTCAAGACCGGCGGCGTGATGGTGAGAAGCAGAATCAGGAGCGTCAGCCTCGCCGAACCGCGGCTTTCGGTCGGCCAGACCTGTGTTGTCAGGTAGGCGAGAGGGAGCCCCGCGACGATGCCGAGAGCCGCGGAGATCGTGCCCACCGTCGCGCTGATCAGCATCGCCCTGCCCATCCCGCCGTCGACCCACGCACCGGCGTAGTTCTCGAAGTGCGGAACGAAGATCCAGACAGGAGTCGAACTGAATGCCTCGACATCGCTCTTCAATGAGGTGCTGACGAGCCACACCAGCGGGGCGATGCACCAGGCGACGAACAGATAGACGATGCCGTTGCTCACGGCTGCCCTGAGCTTCGACTGCCTCATGATGTCGCCTTCCTACCGCCGAGTCCCATGAGCCGGCCGGCGGTTGGGAACAGAAGAATGACCATTGCCACCGACACGATGAGGCCGAGAGTCGTGGAGTATCCGATGTCGAACGTCTGGAAGCCCGTGCGATAGACGTAGCTGCTGATCGCCAGCGTCGAGGTGCCGGGGCCGCCCTGGGTCATCGTGTTGATGAGGGCGAAGGTCTTCACCGCGTCGATGACGCGAAGGAGCAGAACGACGGTGATCACGGGCCCCAGCATCGGGAGTGTGACGTGGCGTAGCGTCTGCCAACGGCCAGCGCCGTCAATCTGCGCGGCCTCGAGCGGCGACTGGTCGAGTGATTCGAGCCCGGCCAGCACGATGATGATGACGAAAGGCGTGTTCTGCCAGACCTCGACCATGATGATGGCGGGAAGTGCAGTTGCGGTTGACGACAAGAACGCGTGGTCCGCGCCCAGACCCATGACACCAAGGAGATAGTTCACGAAACCGGAGGTGGGATCGAGCAGGAGCCGCCACATCAGGCCGGCTACCACGGGGGTGAGCACCATGGGGATCAAGATGAGGGCTCGAATCACCCCCTTCCCGGGAACTTTCTGGTTCAGCAGGAGCGCGATGCCGACGCCGATGAGCATTTCTATGCCAACGCCGGCGATGACGTAGACGACCGTCACTTTGATGGACCCGAGCAGAGTGGGATCCGCGAGAGCCCTGGCGAAGTTGCCCCACCCCACGAATCGCTCTTCCGATCCGGGTCGGGAGAGATTCTCGCCGTGCGTCACCAAGGTGGCGCCTTGCACCACGATGATTGCCAGCAGGGGGAGGATGACCGCCGCAGCGGGCAAGAGGAGCGTCAAGCGCGCCACGCGGTCACGGACACTGCGGCGTTTCCACGGCTGCGTCCTGGCAGGGCCGACGCGAGGTTGGGTACCGCCCATAGCCGCGGGCGGTTGTGAGAGTTGAGCAGGCATGTGAGACCTGGACTTTCCGGGGAAGGATGGTGGGAGTCGCCTTCAGATGCGGTGCAGCCGACGATGGGGTTGGCCGCACCGCATCTGAGATACCGGCGCCGATCTCCGGGCGTCAGCCGAGCTGCTCGTCCAGCGTCTTCTGTGCCTGAGCGAGCGCTGCCTCCGGCGTTGCTTCACCGGCAAGCGACTGGGACAGCGCCTGCCCCACCGCCGTGATGACCGTGTTCGCGTCCTGGCCCGCCGGCAGGTAGTTGACGTTGCCTGTCTTGAGTTGGCTGAGGACGGCCGCTTGGAACGGGCCGTACTTCTTGGCGTACTCAGGGCCATTGAGTGCGGCGATGGAGGTCGCCCCGACAGCCTCACTGGTCTTCACCAGGTTCTCCTGGACGGCGTCGCTCGTGGCCCAGGACATGAACTTGTAGGCGGCAGCCTTGTTCTTGGAGAACGAGCTCAGGTACAGGGCGTGGACATTGAGCGAGTTGTTGGTGTTTCCGGTAGCGGGCGGGTTGGCAATGGCGTACGGGATGGCGGCGTAGCCGACCTTGCCTCCAATGACGGACTGTGAAGGGTCTTCGTTGAAGGGACCGTTCGCTGTCGCGTCGATCGTCATGGCAGCCTTGCCCTGGGTGAACGCGATCCGGTTCTGTTCCCAGTCGAAGTTCGCTGCGCCGGCCGGCCCGTAGTTCTTGAGCAGGTTCGCCCAGAAGGTGGTCGCCTGGACGGCTTCCGGGGTGTCGACCTTCACCTTTCCGTCGGCGCCGAAGTAGTCACCGCCGAACGCACGCAGGAACCCTGACCAGGGGTAGACGCTCTGGATGCCGGCGGCACCGCGCAGGGTGATGCCCGCGACCTCGCCTCCGGTCTTCTCCGTGATCAGCTTGGCGTCCGCCTCGAGCTCGTCCATGGTCTTGGGCGGATTGGCGATGCCGTATTGCTCGAACAGGTCCTTGCGGTACATGAGCCACGTGCTCTCGCCGTAGACCGGGAGGCCGAAAGTGACGCCGTTGTCGGTCATCGGCGCCACGTAGGGCTGGTAGAGCTTGTCCAGGGAGCCGAAGGTCGCGTCGGCCTCCGCATACTGGTTGAGATCCTCGACGTACTTGGACTGGTGGTACCCCACTCCGTAGGTGTTGTCGTTGAAGACGACGTCATAATCCGACGACTTCTGGGTGAAGCCGAGAAGGATCTTCGAGGCCATGTCGCTGTACGGAACGGTGTCGATCTTGACGGTGATGCCAGTCGCCTTCTCGAACTCCGGCAACATCTTCTTCCAGTTGTCGGTGTAGTTGATGTCCTCGGCGAGGATACGAATCGTCCCGCCGGCAGCGGGAGACGAGGATCCGCCCGGAGCGGATGCAGGGGAAGAACATGCGGCCAAGCCGAAGCCGACCGCAACTATGCTCGCTGCGGCGGCGACGCGCCGAGCGCGGTCTCGCGTCGCTGTGTGACTACGCATCGTGGACTCCTTGAACTGGTGGATGAACGACTGGGGATCTGGCTACCCTAGGGTGATTGCATCGACCTAGGGTTGCCGGTAGCGTAACACCGTCGAAAGGGCCCTGCAAGGCCGTTACGAAGCTGTTACTCAGACTGAGAAGGGACACCCGAGGCCATGATCGCGACACGCTCCACCGGGCTCGCAACCTGCCTCCTTTGCCGCGATGACGAAGCCAGGAGCGACGCTCCGGGATCGCGTCGGCGCCGCCAGGCAGCGGGCACGCGAGCCCCGAAGAGGTCAGGTTCGCCGTGGACGCCGGCCCAGCACATCGTTGTTGGCTGTCCGGCCGCAGGATACGGTTGCGCTGGTCGGCGACTTGGTTGCAGCCTTCTCTCGGATGGGCACGACACTTGATCGCGTCGGACAGAGCGTCAGGACACCGGGCTGCTCGCGAGGCAGCCACACAGAGTTCATCGATGAAGGGGTCACGTGGCAGCGAAGTATGAGGCCGTTCTCGAGAGCCTTTCCGCCCGCATCGAGAGGATGACGGCCGGGGAGCGCCTTCCGACAGAACAGCAGCTGGCGTCCGACTTCGGCGTGTCCAATATGACAGTGCGCCGGGCCATCGAGGTGCTTTCGAACGCCAAGCGGATCGTCGGAGTCCCGGGCAGGGGTCTCTTCGTGGCGCGACCGGCGGTGGTCAAGCAGATGACCCTCGCCTCCTTCACCGACTCGATGCGAGCGGCCGGCCTCACGGCCCGCGCCAAGGTCCTCAGCATGGCTCAGCGGCGTTCCACCAAAGAGGAGGCGGAGGAACTGGAGATCCCTGCCGGCGACGCCGTCTACTTCATCGAACGGCTCAGGTTCGGCGGTGACGTGCCGCTGAGCATCGACCGCTCCCTGCTGCCCGCGCATCTCTTCCCCGGCCTGCTCGGAGTGGATCTCACCGGGTCTCTCTACGAGATCCTGGCTCGGAAGTACGACACACAGCTCTCCCGCGCCGAGTCACGGGTCTCGGCCGTCCTGCCGTCGCAGGACGACGCAGACCTGCTGACGATCGACGCCACGACTCCCTGCATCCGCGTCGTCGCAAAGGGTGCAACGGCCGACGTCGGGGTTGTGGAGCGGACCACCTCGTTGTACCGCGGCGATCGCTACGAACTGCTCATCTCCCCCGCGTCGTAGGCCTACCGACGCAAGGATTGTCACTCCTGCACCGATCGGGCCCAGGCAGGCGAGGACCTCCTGAAGTGAGCCAGAGCCGACGAGCGCTAGTAGAGCTTCTCCAGCACTGAGGCGGCAGCCCTTTCATTGTGGCCACTGGATTCGTCGTATGTCAGGCGATAGTAGGCAAGATAAAGAATCTCGAGCAACAACAGCTGCGACATCTTGCCCGCCGTGGAGCCTCCTTGAAGTGGATCCTCATTGGCGCCACACAGAAGCGTGATATGCGACTGGCTTGCCAGCGGCGACTTTGAGAAGCGGGATATGCACATCACGTTCGCACCGCGTTCTCGGGCCAAGCCGGCGACATGCACCATATCCTTGGTCGCGCCCGAGAAGGAGATGATCAGCGCTACGTCGCCAGGGGAGAGCGACGCGGTCGCCATGGCCTGCAGATGCGCGTCCGAATGGCACACGAACTTATCGGTGACGCGAAGGAACTTGGCGGCTACATCCTGGGCGGTGATCAGTGACGTGCCGACACCGCAAACGACCACACGTTTCGCCGCGACCAGCATGGCCGCCGCCTCTTCGAGTTGGGCGTAGTCGATCAGCTCCGCAGTGTTCTCCAACACCCTGATGGATGCGGCGAATGCCTTCGCAGCCACCTCACGAAGACCGTCTGCGGCGCCAATCTCGATGTCCCCTTCGATGGACGTCGAGTTCGGGCTGCGACTCACAGACTGGGCCAAGTGGAGCTTGAAGTCCTGATAGCCCTTGAGCTTCAGCGTCCTGCAGAATCTGAACACCGTACTGTCGGCCACCCCGCAGCGCTCAGCCAGATCGGTGATCGACGTGTACAAGGTTTCCTGCGGATGCGCCAGTACGTACCGCGCCACCTTGGCTTCGGCGTTGGTGAAGGTGTTGACGTTGGCTCCGATGAGCGGAAGCAGTCCCGGTTCCGTCACAGTTGCAGCCTCCCTTTGTCGAGAGCCAGGAACCCCGATCCGTAGAGCGCAGCCTTGTTGCCCAGCCGCGCCGCCACGACAGATACGTCTCGCATCGGGGGCATGACGAGAGCTCGCACACGTTCCTCGAGCAGGCTGAGACGAGTTGGCCCTTCCATGACTCCCCCTCCCACAACGACACGATAGGGGTCGAACACCGCAACGAGTGAAGCGACTCCTGCCGCCACTTCGTCGATCCATCCGTCGACGAGAGCGGCGGCCTCCGGCTCACCGGCGGCATAGGCCGCCATCACGGCGCGCCCACTATCCCACCGAGGCTCCCCCGCGCTCGCCGCCCGGACGAGCGCCGACGTCGACGCGTACTGCTCCCAGCAGCCACGGCCACCGCAGACGCAAGGGACTCCCCCGGCATGAGTGACGATGTGACCCAGTTGTCCGGCTCTGCCGGCTCCGCCGGTCACAAGGCTCCCGTCGCTGACTGCGGCGCCACCGATTCCGGTCCCGATCGTCAGCATCACGAAGTCGCGCAGCCCCCGGGCCGCGCCCTTCTTTGCTTCGCCGACAGCGGCACAGTGTGCGTCGTTCGCCAGGAAGACGGGGACCCCGAGCGCGTCCTTCAGCCGATCGCCTAGTCGCATCCCGGTGTAGCCGGGGATGTTGTCATTCGCGTAGGTGATCAGCCCTCGGCGAGAGTCGACCTGACCCGCAGTGCTCACGCCTACGGCGTCATAACTCGCGTAGCGAGCGGCGACCTGCAGGACGCGCTGGAAGACCGCCTCGCCACCGTCTGTCCCTCGTGAGGCCATCTCGTGAGGATCCGTGAGCACCCCGGTTTCGGCGTCGAAGACTGCCGCCTTGATCGCGGTGCCACCGATGTCGAGAGTCAGGATTCGCATGTCGAAGGTTGGGCAGTCACGAGTCAGACCTCCACCTCGATGCCGGCCGCCATCGAGCGCTCGATCGCGTCGACGACCCTGAGGCTGTCCAAGGCGTCCTCCGGCGTGATGACCGACTTGGTCCCGTCCAGCACGTTGTTCACGAACGCAAGGATCTCCTCGCTGAGGTCGCCACTCGGCACGCCGCGGATGTCGAACCAATGCCGTGAGTCCGGGTAGCGGATGGTGTCAGCCACCAGTTTGACGCCCTGGTCGCAACTGTCGATGTAAGCGACTCCCTTGGTGCCAACCAGCTCCAACTTGTCATCGATGGTCGTCGGAGAGTTCTCGGGGAGCACCCAGCACGCCTCCAGGCACGCAAGGGCGCCGCTCGGGTAGGTCAGGAGCGCATAGATGACATCCTTCATGCCATGGTCCGCCAGGAGGACGCTCCGCCCACGCGCGAACACCTTGGTCGGAGCAGAACCCATGTACCAGTTCACGTAGTCGATGTCGTGGATCATGACGTGCATGCTGAGGTCGGACGCCCCTATGTAGCGTCGAGGGCCGATGATCGGGCTGTTGCGGCGTGCATACAAGTGGATGATCTCGCCCAGGTCGCCGTCATCGAGAGCCTGCTTCACCGCCGCGAACCGCTGATCAAAGCGAAGAAGGAAGCCGACGGTGAAGACCTTGTCGTAGTCCTTCACCAGGTCGTACATCGCCTGCCCGTCGGCGAGATCCTTCGCAAGCGGCTTCTCCAAGAGGATGTGCTTTCCGGCCTTGACGGCCGCGGCGACCGCATCGCGGTGCATGTTGTCGGGCAACACGATCGAGACAGCGTCGATGCTCGGGTCCGCGAGCAAGTCGGCATACTCCTTGTAGGTCGCGCAGCCGAGTTCGGCGCCGAGCGACTCTCGACGCTCGTCGTTCCACTCGCAGATGGCCGCAAGCTCGACGTGCGGAAGCTTCTTGTAGATCCGTGCGTGATGCCAGCCCATCTGACCGAGGCCGATGACTGCTGCGCGCAATGCCTTCTCCATGGCGGTTGCCCTTTCCGTGTTCTCGCGCGCGGGCGCGGCGGGTGATGGGGAGTTGGCCCAGAATCTACAGATGGCTGGAAAGTTCTGTCAACTGCTCATCCATGGTCGAAGTTTTTTCCACAGTACCGAGGACGCAATGGGCTGCACCGGCCTGACATCTGAGGCTCGCCGGGCTCAGGTCAGGAGTGAGAACCTGTCGCCTCGGCCTGTGAGGGCGGCGATGGCCTGCGGGCCGAGCCCGCGCAGCAGCGCGAGGTCTCGCAGCAGGGTCAGGACGAGGTGCTGCAGCTCGCCGCTCGGCGGGGCTGCCGGATCGAGGTCGAGGCTGTGCACCACCAGCTCGAAGGTCCGCGTCGGCAGATAGTCGTCCAGCATCATGACGCCTGCCGGAGTGCGCACCCGCGCCTGGGCGCTCGCACCCCGCACCCGCGCTCTCGCCGTCTCTGCCAGCCCGCGGACGTGACCCGTCAGGTCGGGGCCCGCGTCGAGTGCCGCCTGGCGGCCCCTGGCGGCCACCGCCTCCTGGTCGCCACTGGCGAGGGCAGCGAAGTAGGCGGCCGGCCCGGGCACCTCGACGTCGAGGGAAGGGTCTTCCACGAGGTAGGCGTCGACGGTCGCGAGCGCGCGCGCCGTGTGCGCGATCAGCTCGCGCCGGGTCCAGCTCCCCAACCCCGGTGCCGAGAGGTCGCCGCCTTCCGCCGCCGCCACCCGTCCCAGGAAGTGGTCGATGGCGGCAAGGTAGTCCTCACGGGGTGCGTTCATGGCTTCACTGTGGCGCCCCGGACCTCGCTCTGCAACGCCGTGACCAGCACAGACCGCGGCAGCGGACGATCCCGAACGTGCCGGAGAAGGGACTCGAACCCTCACGCCTTGCGGCACAGGAACCTAAATCCTGCGTGTCTGCCAGTTCCACCACTCCGGCCGGCGACGCGGGGAGTCTATCGTCGTCGTCGGCCCGACGGTCCGTGGTCGGTCAGGTGAGGGGACGGAGGGCGGGGTCGTCCGCGGGGAAGCTGCGGACGGGGCCCGGGCCCGTCCCCGCCGTCTCGAAACGCACCGTCACCACTCCGTGGCCGCTCCCCCACACCCAGCCTGCGCCGAGTTCGTCGTGGACCACGTCGGCACCCGGCGACCAGCCCAGCGGACGCCTGCTGGGCACGTCCGCGCGCTCCTCCACGACCGGGGCGTCGCCTTCGAGGTCGAACAGCGCTTCCTGCGCGACTCCCGCGAAGCCCGAGACGCCCACCCCGAGCAGCCTCACCCCGATGCTCGTGTCGAGGCCGTGCAACAACTCCCTGGCGACCGCCGTCACCGCCTCGCTGCGGTCGGTGGCGCCCATGAGAGTCCGCGACCTGCTGACCGACGAGAAGTCGGGCCAGCGCACCTTCACCGAGATGGTGCGGGCGAACAGTCCCGCCTTGACGAGCCGCTCCACCACCTGCCGCGCCTGCCTGTCGAGCACCCCGTCCAGCGCCGCCTGCTCGGCGATGTCGTGCTCGAACGTGTCCTCCACCGAGATCGACTTGGTCTCGCGCTCGGCCTCGACCGGCCTGTCGTCGCGGCCCCACGACAGGTCGAACAGCGTCTCGCCGGCGGCCTTGCCGAGTTCGCGGGTCAGCTCGGCGAGCGACAGCCGCTGCAGGTCGGCGACCTTGCCGACGCCGAGCTTGGCGAGCCTCTCCATCGTGGCGGGCCCCACGCCGGGGATCGCGCGCGCCGGTAGGTCGGAGATCGTCGCCACCTCGTCGCCGGGAGCCACGAGCCTGATGCCGTCAGGCTTGGCGAGTTCGCTGGCGACCTTGGCGATGAACTTCGACGACCCGAGCCCCACGGAGGCGGTCAGCCCTCCCGTCAGTTCCTGCACCCTGGCGCGCAGGTCGGCGGCCAGGTGCAGCAGGTCGGCCTCCTCCAGCGAGCGCCGGGGACCGGCCGCGAGGTCCACGAACGCCTCGTCCAGGCTGAGCGGTTCGACCAGCGGCGACAACTCGTGCAGCAGCCCCATCACGATGCCGCTCGCCTCGCGGTAGGCGCCGAACCTGCCCGACAGGAAGGCCGCGTGCGGGCACCGCCGCCGCGCCTCGTGCATGGGCATCGCCGAGCGCACGCCGAACACCCTCGCCTCGTACGAGGCCGTCGACACCACTCCGCGCTGGCCGAGCCCTCCGACGATCACCGGCTTGCCGCGCAGCGAGGGCTTGTCCCGCTGCTCGACCGCGGCGAAGAACGCGTCCAGGTCGAGGTGCAGGACGCTGGCTGTCGTGCGCATCCCGCCGCTACGTCCCGGCGCGGTCAGGCACCGGAGTTCTGCCGCCGCGTGTAGTGGACGAAGGCGTAGCCCTCGTGGCGCTCGCGCGACACCTCCTGCCAGAGCGCCGGGTCGATCTCGGGGAAGAAGGCGTCGCCCTCGGGTGCCTGGTCGACCTCGGTGATGTCGAGGTCGGTGAGCACCGGCCACGCCAGCGCGTACACCTGCGCTCCCCCGGCGACGAACACGGGACGGTCGGGGTCACAGGCGGCGAGCGCCTCTTCCAGCGTGCGGACCCTGATGACGCGGGTGGGAGGGTCCATCGTCCGCGAGGCCCTCGGGTCCTCCTGCGGCAGTTCCGCCTCACCGGCACGCCACAGCCCCTCCACGAGGGCGTCGTCCGCCAGCAGCCTGACGGCTTCGCCCACCGCGCCGGAATCACTCGCCACCGACTCGGGCACACCGCGGACGGCGACGTCTGCCAGCATGGGATCGGGGTGGTCGCGGCTGATGACTATCGAGGTGCGCCCCGGGAGCGGGTCGCCGATGGCGTCGAAGGTCACCCTGCCCATGATCAGGTTCGACCCCCAGGTGACTGCCTTGAACCGGCGCCAGTCCTCGGGAATCCGCCAGGGGATCTCCCCGGCGCTCCCGATCACCCGGTTGCGTCCCACTGCGGCGATGGCGGTAATCACGATGGCTCCTAGACAGCTATGGGTGCCTTGATGCCCGGGTGGGGGTCATAGTTCACTACCTCGATGTCTGCGAGCTCCCAGGCGTCGATCTCGCTCACGGCGGGGTTCAGCCTGAGCGTGGGCAACTGCCTCGGCTCGCGCTCGAGTTGGAGCCGCGCCTGGTCGAGGTGGTTGCTGTAGAGGTGGGCGTCACCGAGAGTGTGGACGAAGTCACCCACCACGAGCCCGGTCGCCCGGGCGACGAGATGGGTCAGCAACGCGTACGAGGCGATGTTGAAGGGCACTCCCAGGAAGACATCCGCCGAGCGCTGGTAGAGCTGGCAGGACAGCTTTCCCTCGGCGACGTAGAACTGGAAGAAGGCGTGGCACGGCGGCAGGGCCATCTCGGGCAACTGGCCGACGTTCCACGCCGAGACGATGTGCCTGCGCGAGTCGGGATTGTTCTTGAGGGAGTCGATGACCCCCTTGATCTGGTCGACGTGCCTGCCGTCCGGAGTGGGCCACGACCGCCACTGGTAGCCGTAGATCGGGCCGAGGTTGCCGTCGGCGTCCGCCCACTCGTCCCAGATGGTGATGCCGTTCTCGTGCAGCCAGCCGACGTTGGTGTCGCCGCGCAGGAACCACAGCAGCTCGCCGAAGATCGACCGGGTGTGCAGCTTCTTCGTGGTGAGCAGCGGGAAGCCTTCCGAGAGGTCGAACCGCATCTGGTACCCGAACACCGAGCGGGTGCCGGTGCCGGTGCGATCGGACTTCTCCACGCCGTGGTCGAGGACGTGGCGCATCAAGTCCAGGTACTGCCTCACTGGTCCTCCCTCAACACGTCTCGCAGGAGAGGCAGCAGCGCTCGCACTGCCTTGCCCCGGTGGCTGATCGCGTCCTTCTGCTCGGGGGTCAGTTCCGCGTTGGTCTGCGACCTGCCGTTCGCGATGAAGATCGGATCGTAGCCGAAGCCGTTGCCGCCCCTGGGATGCAACACGAGCCTGCCGAGCATCTCGCCCCGCACCACCCATTCGCGCCCGTCGGGGGCCACCATCGCCATCGCGCACACGAAGCTGGCCGTCCGCTGTTCGGCGTCGGTGTCGGCGAGCTGCCTGATCAGCAGGTCGAGGTTCCGCTCGTCGGTGGCGTCCGGCCCCGACCAGCGCGCGGACCGCACTCCCGGCATGCCGTTGAGCAGGTCGACCGCCAGCCCCGAGTCGTCGGCCACCGCCAGTTCACCGGTGGCCTCGGCTGCGGCCCTCGCCTTGATGAGCGCGTTGCCCTCGAAGGTGGTCTCAGTCTCGGCAGGCTCGGGGTAGCCGGGCAGGTCGTCGAGCCCCACGACACGCGCCTCGACCCCTTCGGCGTCGATCACCCGCCTGAGTTCCGCGGCCTTCTTGCGGTTGTGGGTCGCCACCACGACTGTCCTCACCGGGCCAGCGCCTCCCGCTGCAGAGTGGCGAGGTCTCCGCACCCCGCCACACCGAGGTCGAGCAACTGGTTGAGGACGTCACGATCGAAGGGCTCGCCCTCGGCGGTGCCCTGCACCTCGACGAACTTTCCCGAACCCGTGACGACGACGTTGAGGTCGACCTCCGCCGACGAGTCCTCCCCGTAGTTGAGGTCGAGCATCGGCACCCCGCCGACCACTCCGACCGACACCGCGGCGACCGAGTCGAGCAGGGGTTCGCTGACGAGCGCTCCCTTGTCGCGCAGCCACGACACAGCGTCCGCCAGCGCGACGTACGCGCCGGTGATGGACGCCGTCCGGGTGCCGCCGTCGGCCTGCAGGACGTCACAGTCGAGGACGATCGTGTTCTCCCCCAGCGCCTTGTAGTCGATCACCGCGCGCAGCGACCTGCCGATCAGCCGGCTGATCTCGTGGGTGCGGCCGCCGATGCGTCCCTTCACCGATTCGCGCTCGCTGCGGGTGTGGGTGGCCCGGGGCAGCATGGCGTACTCGCTGGTCACCCAGCCGAGGCCGGAGCCCTGCCGCCAGCGGGGCACTCCCTGGGTCACCGACGCGGCGACCAGCACCCTCGTCGAACCGAACTCCACGAGCACCGAACCCTCGGCGTGTTCCAGCCAGCTACGGGTGATGCGCACCGGGCGCAGTTGGTCAGGGGCTCGTCCATCGGCTCGCGTCATGTGACAACCCTAGTAGTTCGCGCCGACACCGCAGCCGTGCGTTTGAGCGCCGGTAGGGCGGCGTCCTCAGGCGACCGAGTAGACCTGGTCGACCTGGGTGACGAAGCCGCCGAGCAGCCGCCGTCCGACGCCCTCGAAGAGTTCAGGGCTGCCGGTGGTGAGGAACCGGCGGTCGGGAGTGCGCGGCGCCGTGTGCAGCAGGCCGAGGTCGGTCAGCGTGGCGGAAGTCTCCCGCGCGCACTCCTCCGCCGAGGAGACGAGCGTCACGTCGTCCCCGATCACGTAGGAGATGACGCCGCTGAGCAGCGGGTAGTGGGTGCAGCCCAGGATGAGCGTGTCGATGTCGGCCTCGCGCAACGGGTCGAGGTACTCCCTGGCCTTGGCGAGCAGCTCCGGCCCGCCCGTGATGCCTGCCTCCACGAAATCGACGAAAGCGGGGCACGGCTGGGTCAGCAGTTGGACGTCGGGGACGGCCGCCAGGGCATCGTCATAGCTGCCCGACGTCGCTGTGGCTGTCGTGCAGATGAGGCCGATCCTGCCGTTGCGGGTCGCCCGCACCGAGCGCCGGGCGGCGGGCAGGATGACGTCGATGACAGGGATGTCGTAGCGCTCCCTGGCGTCGCGCAACACGGCCGACGACGCCGAGTTGCAGGCGATCACGAGCGCCTTCACCCCTTGCTCGGCCAGGTAGTCGAGGCATTCCAGCGCGTACTCGCGGACTTCGGAGAGGGTCTTGGTGCCGTAGGGGGCGCGCGCGGTGTCGCCGAGGTAGATCATGTCCTCGCCGGGCAACTGGTCCAGGATCGCCCGCGCCACTGTCAGTCCGCCGAAGCCTGAGTCGAAGACCCCGATCGGGGCGTCCTGCACTGCCACGAGCAAAGACTCTATGCCGCGCGGCATGATGGAACCCAATTCAGCTCCGGAGGCACGCCATGCAGATTCCGCCCATCGACGTCACGCGGTTCACCCTGCGCGCGCTGCGCACGCTCGACGACGCGCGGCGTGCAGTGGACGGCGCCTGGCGTTCGATCTTCCCCGACCCGAAGGCGCCCCCCAAGGAGCCCGACAGGAGCCGGCCGGACATCTGGTGACGCTCAGCGCCTCGGCGCGAGCGGGACGAACGGGCACCCCGAACTTGAGCAGTCGGAGCACCCTGTCGGGGCACACGTCGAGGGCAGCTCCCACGGAGTGACCCTGCCGGTGCGGATGAGGTGGTCGAGCATGGTGCGCACGAGGTCCGGCGCCAGCCCGGTCCGCCGGGCGAGTTCGGGCACCGAGGACGTGCCGCCCGACACCTCGGCGAGCACCAGGGACAGCGGGCCGCTCATGCGATCAGCCTGCCCACCTGGAACACCGCGACGGCGAGCAGCCAGGCCACCGAGAGTTGCAGGGCGAGCCCGACGAGCGTCCACTTCAGCCCGATCTCACGCTTCTGGGTGGCGAGCGTCGCGACGCACGGCGTGTAGGCCATGAGGAAGACCATGAACGCCAGCGCGGCCGGGATCGGGTGACCGCCCGACGAGTCCTCGAAGTCGGAGTAGACCCGCTCGCCGAGTGCCCCCGACTCGCCCTCGGCGGGCTCGTCGAGCGCGTACACCTGCGCCCAGGACGAGATCACAGCCTCCTTGGCGAGGAAGCCGACCACCAGCGTGGATGTTGTCTCCCAGCGTCCGAAGCCTGTCGGTTCGAAGACCGGCGTGATGGCCTGGGCGGCGACCCCGTAGGCGGAGTCCTCGACGGCGGCGTTGCCGAAGCCTTCGGCACCGCGCACCGGCACCGACTGCAGCAGCCACACCGCGCACACGACCGCGACGATGATCCCGGAGGCCGTCTTGAGGAAGCCCTTGAGCCGCACCCAGGTGACCGACCCGATCAGCCTGACTGTGGGCACCTGGTAGGCGGGCAGGTCGATCACGAGCGGTTCGATGGGCTGCTTGCGCCAGACGGTGTGCCGCAGCAACAGGCCCACCAGGATGATGATGACGACCGAGAGCAGGTACATCCCGAAGACCGCCGTCCCCGCCCAGGGCCCGAAGAACGTCGTCCCGATCATGACGAACACCGTCAGCCGCGCCGTGCAGGCGGTGAAGGGGACGAGCAGCGCCGTCAGGATGCGCTGCGCGGCGACGGGGAGGATGCGCGTGGCAGAGATGGCGGGGACGTTGCAGCCGTACCCGACGACCAGCGGCAGGAAGGCGCGGCCGGGCAGGCCGATCGACCTCATGAACCTGTCGCTCACCACCGCCGCCCTGGCGAGGTAGCCGGAGTCCTCCAGCAACGCGAGCAGGACGAACATGATCGCCATCAACGGGACGAAGGTGAGCACCGTCCCGACGCCCGCTATCAGGCCGTTGACGAGCAGCCCCTGCACCCACGAGTCGCCGAGGCCCACCGCCGTGAGGGCGGCCTGCGTCGCGTCGGAGATCGGGCCGCTGAACACCCAGTCGAGGCCGTCCTGCAGCGGCGCCGCGACCGTGGTGGTGATCTGCAGCACCAGCCACATGAGCGCGAGGAAGATGACGGGCCCGACCACGGGCGCCGTCAGCCAGCGGTCGACCCTGTCGGAGTAGCTCGCCCTGGTGTCGCCGGGGTCGAGCGTGCCCGCGGCGGCCGTCGCCGCCACCCACTCGAACCGCTCGTCGTCGACGGCGAGGGCGTCGGTGGTGTCCAGCTCCCGCGGACGGGGGGCGGGAACCGGTTCGAGCAGCGCGGCCCGGACTGCTTCCGCGAGGTCGTCGAGCCCCGTCCTGCGGCGCGGGTCGAGGCTGACGACCGGCACCCCGATGGCCGCGGCCAGCCCTGCCGGGTCGAGGGTCGTGCCGTGCTTCTCGGCGACGTCGAGCATCGTGAGGGCGACCACGACGCGCAACGCGTGCTCACGCACCTGGGACACGAGGTAGAGGCTGTGCGAGATCCGGGACGCGTCCACCATCAGCACGCACAGGTCGGGAAGCTCGTCGGCGGGAGCGTCGACGAGCAGGTCGCGGGTCAGCGCCTCGTCGGGCGACTCGGGTTCGAGCGAGTACGCACCGGGCAGGTCGACGAGCGTGATGTCGAGCCGTCGCTCCTCGGGGTCGCACGAGCACTCGTCGCAGGCGCAGGTCGCCGCCTGCGTGGTGGTCCGCCAGATCCCGCGGGAGACCTCGACAGTTGTGCCGGGCCAGTTCCCCATCGTCACCCGGGACCCGGTGAGGGCGTTGAACAGCGTCGATTTCCCGGTGTTGGGAGAGCCGACGAGGGCTATCACGGGGGCCTCGGGGCCCGCCGACGCCGCGACGGCGCCGCTGTGGCAGGTGGTCTTGATCGAGGGCGGACGGGTGGTCAGCAGGGGCAGGGTGGTCACTCGGCTGTCTGTCATCGGACCCTCACTCGGCGAGGTCCGCGCGGAGCTGCTTGAGGACCTCGGCGCCCAGCGCGATCCGGGATCCCGCCACCAGCGCGAGCCTGCCCCCTCCTGCCGTCGCCTGCAGCAGGACGAGGTGCGCGCCGCGGCGGATGCCGAGCGCGGCGAGCCGCCTGCGGGACGCGCCCTGGCCACCCAGCTCGCTCACTCTGAGCGCGGTGTGCAGCGGCGCGCGATCCAAGGTGACTCCGGTCATGTAGGTAAGGCTACGCTAAATTGCGTAACCCCGACGAGCGTATTCACAGCGCCCCGTCCAACCTGAGACCCCGAGAGCTCACATAGTGGACGCGCCGTCCCTGGAGTCCGGAAGATCGTCCCCCGTGTTTGGTGTGCGATCTTCCGGCAGCGCGGTAGGCGCAGCGAGCAGCGACCTGTCGGCCACCGCGTCCCGCGCGCGTCCGAAGAGCTCGAGCAGGTCGGCCACCGTGGCGGCGGCCTTCTCGTCCGGCCCCAACTGGTGCAGGATCCGTCCCTCGTGCATCATCAGCAACCTGTTGCCCAGCCGCAGCGCCTGCTCCATGTTGTGAGTCACCATGAGCGCCGTCAGGCCCGACTCCGCGATGACGCGCCGCGTGAGGTCGAGCACCAACTCTGCGCGCCTGGGGTCGAGCGCCGCCGTGTGTTCGTCGAGCAGCAGGATGTCCGGCGCCGTGAAGGTGGCCATGAGCAACGACAGCGCCTGCCGCTGGCCGCCCGAGAGCAGGCCCACGCGATGCTTCATGCGCTCCTCCAGCCCCAGTCCCAGAGTGGCGAGCTTCTCGGCGAAGAGAGCGCGCCGGACGGACCCGACGCCCGGGCCGAGTCCGCGGCGCCGTCCACGGGCGTAGGCGACGGCGAGGTTCTGCTCGATGGTCATGTGCGGGGACGTCCCTGCCTGCGGGTCCTGGAAGACGCGGGCTATCACGGCCGCCCGCTTGTGCTCGGGCAGCTTGGTGAGCGGATCGCCGTCGATCAGGATGTCTCCCGCATCGGGGCTCAGCGACCCTGCAATGACGTTGAGCAGGGTGGACTTGCCGGCGCCGTTCGAACCGATGACGGTGACGAAATCGCCCTTCGCGAGCCGGAGGTCGACGCCGCGGAGGGCGCGTCGCTCGTTCACGGTCCCGGCGAAGAAGGTCTTGTGGACGCCTTTGAGGGTCAGCATCACGCCTCCGCGTCATCGGTGTCCGGCGACAGAGCGTCGCCACCCCGGGTCTCCGGGCCGGCGCTGGAGGCGTCCGCCGAGGCCAACGGGGAGAACTGGTTGGGGACGACGCTCATCGGTTCGGGCAGGTCGGAAGCCCTGCGCCAGGGCACCAGGCGGGACAGCGAACTGCGCACCGACTTCGACTGCGACAACACGAGCGCCGCCACCACCAGCACCGCCGAGATCACCTTCGTGTCCTGCGCCTTGACGAAGTCCCACAACAGGACGGCGTAGATCACGAGCCTGTAGAGCACCGACCCGACCACCACGCCGAGCGTGGCGAGGGCCATCCAGCGGGTGCCGACGACGGCATTGCCGAGGATCACCGAGGCCAGCCCGACGAGGATCAGGCCCGTCCCCCCGCCGATGTCGGCGAAGCCCTGGTACTGGGCCATGATGGCGCCCGACAACCCGACCATGCCGTTGGCGAGCATGAGGGCGACGATCTTCGCCGCGTCGGTGCTCACCCCGAAGCTCGCGGCCATGCCCGGGTTGTCGCCGGTCGCTATCACGCCCAGGCCGAAGCTCGTGGACAGGAACCAGTCCAGCGCGAGCAGGGCGAGCACCACGACCGCCCCCAGCAGGAGCACCGACGTCGCCGAGCCCATCAGCCCGGCGTCGGCGAGCGGGGTGAAGACCGTCGTGGCTCGCAACAGTGACACGTTGGCGGTCCCCATGATGCGCAGGTTGATCGAGTACAGGCCGAACATCGTGAGGATGCTGGCGAGCAGCGGGTCGATCTTGAGCTTGGTGTGGAGCAGGGCGGTGATGAGGCCCCCCACCGCGCCGCCGATGGTCCCCGCACCCAGGGCGAGCCACGGGTCGGCACCCTGGGAGATCAGCATGGCCGCGGTCCCGGCGCCGGTGGTGAACGAGGCGTCGACTGTCAGGTCCGCGAAGTTGAGGATCCTGAAGGTGAGGAAGACTCCCAGCGCGAGCAGCGCGTAGATGAGTCCCTGATCAATGGCGGCCAGCACTGGTCGGCTCCCTGTGACAGATCCCGGTACGCGATGCGCCGAGCAGTCAGGCGGGTTCGTCGACGAGCGTCGCCTGGTCCAGGATCGCCTGGGGGATCGTCAGCCCCATCCTCGCCGCGGCGGCGGGGTTGGCGCTGATCTCGGTCTCCTGGACGACGAGGGTAGGAATGGTCGCCACATCCGTGCCCTCGGCGAGCACCCGGTACGCCATCTCGCCCGTCCGGCAGCCCATGTCGTAGTAGCTCACGCCGCGCGCCGCGACGGTGCCCTTGCCGACCGACTCGGTGTCGGCGGTGAAGACCGGGATCTGGTTCTGCTCGCCGAAACCGATGACCGTCGCGATGCCGGCCACGACGTTGTTGTCGGTCGGGATGAGGATGGCGTCCACTCCCGCCAGCGCCTGCACGCCGGTGGCCAGTTCGGAGGAGTTGGTGATCGCCGATTCCTTGATCGTGATGCCGAGCGACGCGGCCTCCTCCTTGTACGTCTCGACCTGGATGACGGAGTTCTGCTCGGACGAGGTGTAGAGCACCCCCACGGTGGCGACGTCCGGAACCATCTCCTGGATCAGCCCGACGGGCTTCCCGTTCGGGTTCAGGTCGGAGGTACCCGTCACGTTCGTCCCGGACGGCTGGTCGAGGGACGGGACCAGACCGGCTGCCACGGGATCGGTGATGCCCGCGAACAGCACCGGCCGGGTCTTCTCCACCTGCACGACTGCCTGGGCGATCGGGGTGGAGATCGCCAGCATGAGGTCGATGTCGGAGTTCTCGTGGAAGGTCGCGGCGATGGTCGCCGAGTTGTTCTGGTCGCCCTGCGCGTTCTCGTCCAGATAGGTGGCCTTGATGCCCTTCTCCTGGAGGTAATCGGCGAAACCGTCCCGGATCAACTGAAGCGACGGATGGGACACGATGACGGCGGTCCCGATGGCGAAGGCCTCGTCGATCGCCGGGCCGGCCGATGCCCCGCAACTGCGGTGCCCGTTCCCCCGCCGCCCCCGCCGGACGGGGCTGCACACCCCGCCACGACAAGCACGACCGCCATTCCGGCTGCTGCTGCTCGAGACTTCATTGTCATCACCTGGCCCATCG
>JAEWIK010000192.1 GCA_023387135.1 Actinomycetes bacterium
GGGTCACCCCGGGGACGCAGCGGCACCCACGAACCGGGACACGGCCCGGTGGCGGCCGCGGCGGCCTTCCACGGCCTGACCGCGCGCGGCTGCCGCGCCGAGCTCGAGGCCTGCCTCGCGGGACCGCCGGCCGAGGACGAAGGCTTGTTGCTGGCCGCGCTGGCGGCGGCTTCCCGCGAACTCGATGCGGTGGAGAAGGCGGCCTGGCCGGCGAGGATGGCGCGGGAGGTCAGGGCGGCGGTGGCGGCAGGCACGGTGGACGACGAGGCGGCTGCCAGGCTGGCGCTGCTGTCCTGCCACAGGCGGTCACGGGATGCGGCGCTGTTGCTGATCACCAGGTTCGACGCGGCACGTCACCTGAGCGTGTGGCAACGGGTGGTCAACAGGGTGCCGGAGGGACGCTCCGGCAATGCAGTGGCCCTGGCAGGGATGGGGGCCTGGGTGTGCGGGGACGGCGCCCTGGTCTCGATCTGCCTGGAGAAGCTGGCGCGCGTGCCCGCCGACCCGGAACTCCCGGCGGTGCTGGCGTGGGTGACGGACGAGGTGGTGCCTCCCGCGGTGTGGGAGAGCATGCGCGACGGCCTGCTCGACGCCACCACGGCGGCGGTCAGGAGAGCTGTGTGCCCACCAGCGTCCCGACGAGGTAGGTGAGGCCCATCGCCAGCGAGCCGACGACGACGTTGCGTATCATCGGACGTCCCACGCCGACGGAACTGAGCCGCGCGCTGATGTAGCCGGTGAGCAGGAGGGCGATCCAGACCGCCACGAGGGTGAGGGGCAGCCTGATGTCGTGCGGCGCCAGCACCATCGCGAGCAGCGGGATCGCGGCGCCCGCAGCGAAGGACCCCATCGACGCCATCGCGGCGGCGGACGGCGACACGGGCTCGGCCGAGTCGAGGCCCATCGTCGTCCGGGCGTGGTGCTTCAGCGCCCCCTCGTCGCCGAGGTCGGCGGAGATCTTGTCGGCGAGGTCCGCGGAGAGCCCCTGGTCGAGGTAGTAGTCGCGGAGCTCGTCGCGCAGGACGTCAGGATCCGTTTCGGCGATTCGGCGCTGGCGGGCCAGCACGGCGATCTCCATGTCGCGCTGGCTGCTGACCGACACGTACTCGCCGCCGCCCATCGACAGCGCGCCGGCCACGACACCGGCGAGGCCCGCGATGATGAGAGCGACCCTGTCGGAGGTGGCGCCCGCCACGCCGAAGACGAGGCCCGCCGTCGAGACGATGCCGTCATTGGCGCCCAGCACCCCGGCGCGAAGCCGGTTGAGCCGGGAACTGAGGGAACTCTCGGAGCGATCGCGGGTATCGACAGCTGCTGCCATGCCGACACAATGAACGATGAAACTCCTTGTCGCAAGCAAGGCAAGGCACGCCTTAGGGTGCCTCGGACCGCCCAGCGCCTCCGGGACGAGCCGGCAGGCGGATGGCTTATGCTTGTCCCGTGCAACGTACAGACTCGCTGCTTGCTTAGCCGCGACCTCCGATGAGGAGTCGCGGCGCCCCTGACGAGCCATAGGGCCGCGGGGGCTTTTTCATGCCAGCAGCAGTTACAGACGAGGAGAAAGCAACGTGAGTACCGGAAGCCCCACCTACGATGCAGCCCGCGCACAGGAGCGCTGGCAGAAGTTCTGGGAGGCGGACGACACCTTCGCGCCGGCCGACGACGGCAGCCGTGAGCGCCGCTACGTCCTCGACATGTTCCCCTACCCTTCCGGTGACCTTCACATGGGCCACGCTGAGGCCTTCGTCATGGGCGACGTCGTGGCGCGCTACTGGCGCCTGAAGGGCTACGACGTCATGCACCCGATCGGCTGGGACTCCTTCGGCCTGCCCGCCGAGAACGCCGCCATCGCGCGCGACGCCCACCCCGCCGACTGGACGTACGCCAACATCGAGACCCAGGCGCGCTCCTTCAAGCGGTACGGCCTGAGCTTCGACTGGACCCGCAGGCTGCACACGTCCGACCCCGAGTACTACAGGTGGACGCAGTGGCTGTTCCTGCGGTTCTACGAGCGCGGCCTCGCCTACCGCAAGGACTCCTTCGTCAACTGGTGCCCGAAGGACCAGACTGTCTTGGCCAACGAGCAGGTCGTCCAGGGCATGTGCGAGCGCTGCGGGTCGGTGGTCACCAAGCGGAAGCTCACCCAGTGGTACTTCAGGATCACCGAGTACGCCCAGCGGCTGCTCGACGACATGACCTCGCTGGAGGGCAAGTGGCCCGACAGGGTGCTCGCCATGCAGCGCAACTGGATCGGACGCTCGCAGGGCGCCTATGTCGACTTCACCGTCGAGGGCCGTGACGAGCCGGTCACGGTGTTCACCACCCGTCCCGACACCCTCTACGGCGCGACCTTCTTCGTCGTGGCGCCGGACGCCGACCTGGCCGCCGAACTGTGCGCTCCCGAGCAGCGCGCCGCCTTCGAGGCGTACCTGGAGGAGACGAAGAAGGCCACCGAGATCGAGCGGCAGTCGACCGAGCGTCCCAAGACGGGCGTCTTCCTCGGGCGCTACGCCGTCAACCCCGTGAACGGCGAGAAGCTGCCCATCTGGGCCGCCGACTACGTGCTCAGCGAGTACGGGACGGGCGCCATCATGGCGGTCCCCGCCCACGACCAGCGCGACCTCGACTTCGCCCGCGCCTTCGACCTGCCGGTGCGCGTGGTGCTCGACACCGGGCTGCCCGACCCGTCCGACACGTGGGTGGCGACCCCGGGGGACGGTGAGTACGTGAACTCGCCCAAGCTGGAAGGCCTGAGCGACAAGGCTGCCGGCGTGGCGGCGATGTGCGAGTTCCTGGAGGGCGAGGGCACCGGCAAGGCGGCCATCACCTACAGGCTGCGTGACTGGCTGCTCAGCAGGCAGCGGTTCTGGGGCTGCCCGATCCCGATCGTGCACTGCCCGTCCTGCGGCGAGGTTCCCGTCCCCGACGACCAGTTGCCGGTCACCCTGCCCGACCTGCGTGGCGCCGACCTCGCCCCCAAGGGCACCAGCCCGCTGGCGAGCGCGACCGACTGGGTGAACGTGAGCTGCCCGCGCTGCGGCGGCGCCGCGAAGCGCGACACCGACACGATGGACACCTTCGTCGACTCGTCGTGGTACTTCTTCAGGTACTGCTCCCCGGGCAACACCGACAGGCCGTTCGACCCCGACGAGGTGGCGCGCTGGATGCCTGTCGCGCAGTACGTGGGCGGCGTCGAGCACGCGATCCTGCACCTGCTGTACTCGAGGTTCTTCACCAAGGTGCTGTACGACCTCGGGATGGTCGGCTTCACCGAGCCCTTCACCAGGCTGCTGAACCAGGGCCAGGTCATCAACCAGGGCAAGGCGATGAGCAAGTCGCTGGGCAACGGCGTGGACCTCGGGCAGCAGATCGACGCCTACGGCGTGGACGCCATCAGGACCACCGTCGTCTTCGCCGGGCCGCCGGAGGACGACATCGACTGGGCGGACGTGTCCCCGGGCTCGACCGCCAAGTTCCTGCAGCGTGCCTACAGGCTGGCCTGCGACGTCACGTCCGCGGCGGGTGCCGATCCGGCGGACGGTGACCTGGCGATGCGTCGCGTCACCCACAGGTCGATCGCCGACATCACCGAGTCGCTGGAGAGCCGTCGCTTCAACGTGGTGGTCGCCAGGATCATGGAGCTCGTGAACGCGGCCCGCAAGGCCGTCGACACCGGCGCCGGACCCGCCGACCCCGCCGTCCGGGAGGCCGTCGAGTTCGTGACCCTGGCGCTGAGCACCGTCGCGCCGTACGTCGCCGAGGAGATGTGGGAGACGCTGGGGCATGCCCCCTCCGTCGCCAACGCCACCTGGCCCGACGCCGACCCCGCGCTGCTCGTCACCGAGTCGGTGACCTGTGTCGTCCAGGTGCAGGGCAAGGTGCGCGCGAAGCTGAGCGTCTCGCCGTCGGCGACCGAGGCCGAACTCACCGAGTTGGCACTGGCCGATGAGGGCGTCAAGCGCGCGCTGGACGGGCGCGGCGTGCGCCAGGTGATCGTCAGGGCCCCCAAGCTCGTCAGCATCGTCCCCGCGTAGGGACGGGCCCGCCGCGGCCGCTCACCTGCGCTGGAGCACGGCCACCAGGCCGAAGTGGTCGGTGCCCGGCACCTCGAAGGTCTGCGTGCTGACGGCGGCGAGCTGGGCGCTGGTCAGGACGTGGTCGATGGTGAGGGCGGGCGGGCTCGCGCCGTTCGCCGGATAGGTGGGCTGCCAGCCGGAGCCGGCGGTGGCCGCCGCGTCGGCGAAACCGCGTCCGAGGAACTTCCGCAGGGTGGCGTTCTCGAGCGTCGCGTTGAAGTCGCCGACGAGCACCCTGGGGTACTTGCTGCCGACGGACTGGGCGAGGTCGAGCACCTCCTGGCTGTCCCGCAGCCACACCCCGGCGTCCTGAACCGGGTTCGAGGGGTGGACGCCGATGATGACGAGCTTCCCCAGGGCGGTGTCGACGCGGTAGGCGGCGTTCGTGCCGGTGTCGCGTTCTTCGGTCCGCTTCACCTCCGACAGGGGGCTCCGGCTGAGGATGACGGTGCCGCCCATGAACGGGTCGGGGAAGCCCGCGCGATGCGGGAAGGACGTCGCCCAGGCGCCGGTGGACAGCGCCTTCCTGGCCCTGTCGGTGGTCTCGGTGAGGACGAGGACCGACGCCTTCGCGGCGGGTGACGCCGCGAGCGCCTTGAGGTCGGCACCGCCGAAATGGAGGTTGAGCGTGGCGACGGTGACCTGTGGCCCGGGCGGCAGCGGGAACCGGCTGGTGTAGGGGACGAGGACCTGGGCGTGGATCAGCCCGCCGACCAGCGCCGCCGCTGCCCAGGCGCGTCCCCAGCCGTTGCCCGCCAGGAAGAGGACGAGGCCGGCGAGCGCCCAGAGCACGATCGCGTGCGGGACGAAGGACGCCGCCATGGCGGTGGGGGACACTGCCTGCAGGCTCGGGACGAGGTAGAGCCCGAGCATGAGGGTGGCCAGCAGCACCAGCACCCAGCCGGCGACGAACCAGCCGCGATGCTCGATCGCCGGGGTGCGGGCAGGTCGGCGCTTGCGGGTGGTCACCTGCCCAGCATGGCAGCCCGCCAGGGCCGAACGCCCGCGCGCCATGCCGCCGGGACGGGGCCGGTTGTCCACAACCTCGTCCCCGTTCCGGCCGGCGGGACGCCCTGGAGTCGATGGTGCCAGCATGGCCCGACAGCGCGCTGCCCCCGACCCGGTTCTCGGCGACGTGGTCCGTGAGCGGCTGGCCACGCTGCTCGCCGAAGTCCCGGCGCGTCGCGCCATCGAGCCCGCGCCGGTGCAGGTGCCCGCCCGTGACGTCGCGCCACCCGACGAGCCGCGGACGGCGGGTAGGCAGGTCGAGCTCGACGACGCCGGCGGCAGCGCGGCTGCGTGGGGCAGGTCGGTGCTGCGGTTCACCCGCCAGCACCTGCTCGCCGTCGGCATCCTCCTGCTGACGGGCTGCCTGTGGGCGGGCTACAACGTGCTGCAGGCGAGGTCCACCCCCGTCGTGGCACCGAGTTCGCCGAGCCCGAGCGTGGTCGCGACGCCTTCCCCGACGCCGTCCGCGACGCCCGTGCTGGTCCACGTCCTCGGCGCCGTGGCGCGCCCCGGCGTCGTCACCCTCGGCGAGGGTTCGCGGGTGCTGGACGCCATCAACGCCGCGGGCGGCCTGACCGCCGATGCCGATCCCGGTGAACTGAACCTGGCGGCGGTCGTGGCCGACGGATCCCAGGTCGTGATCGGCAGCCGGGACGATCCCCGCGGCGAGGTGAGGGCGGCGACGCCCGCAGCCGGTGGTCCGGCGGACGGCACGGTGTCGCTCAACACCGCCACCCAAGCACAGCTCGAGGAGTTGCCGGGCGTGGGGCCCGTCACCGCGGGGAGGATCATCGCGTGGCGCGAGCAGCACGGCAGGTTCTCGCGGGTGGAGGAACTGCAGGAGGTCGAGGGGATCGGTCCCAAGATCTACGCCGACCTCGTCCCTCATGTCGGCCTCTGAGAACGTCCCGGTCCGGCAGCCTGTCGACGCGCGCCCACCCGTCCTCGCGCTCGCGATGTGGGCGGGGTCCCTGCTCTGCCTCCAGGGACGGGCCGACGCGAGCCTCGCCTGCGCGGTGGCAGGAGCCGTCGCCCTGGCGTGCGGGCGTCGCAGGCTGCTCGCCGGGGCGGTCGGGCTGCTGCTCCTGGCCTGCCTGGTCACCGCGGGGTTGAGGTCGTGGGTGACCCATTCCGGGCCGGTGCAGGAGTGGGCCGAGGACAGGGTCGTCGCGGTCGTCGAGGTCGGCGTCGGCCCCGGCAGGGAGTCTGTCACGCGCTGGGGCAGGTTCTGGGCGGCGCGGGCGAGGGTCGAGAAGGCCGACGTCCGTGGGCAGGAGTGGTTGCTCGGGCAGCAGGTCGAACTGACGGCGAGCGGCGACCTCGTCGAGGCCTGGGCGGCGGTGGTGCCAGGCAGCAGGGTGCTGGCGACGGTGAGGTTCGGTCCCGCCGAGCCTCGGGAACAGGCAGGAGCCGTCGCCGCCGTGCGGGAGCCCCCGGCGCTGGTGACGGCGGCGGGGCCCGTCGAGTCGTGGGTCGAGGTGGTGCGTGCGGGGCTGCGCGAGGCGGTGTCCGGGCTCGACGCCGACCGGAGGGCGCTCGTCCCCGCGCTGGTGGTGGGGGACACCACCGCCATCGGCCCCGCGCTGCGGGAACGCTTCCTGACGACGGGTCTCACCCACCTGACCGCCGTGTCGGGGGCGAACCTCGTCCTGTTGTTGGCGAGCCTGTGGTGGGTGGCCCGCCGGGTGGGAGTACGCGGCTGGTGGTTGCGCGGCCTGGCCGTCGTGGCGGTGTCGGGCTTCGTGGTGTTGTGCCACGGCGAGCCGAGCGTCCTGCGCGCCGCGGCCATGGGCTGTGTCGGGGTCGCGGCGTTGGGCTGGGGCGGCCCCGGGCAGGGGCTGAGGTTCCTGTCGTGGGCGGTGGTCGGCCTGCTGATGCTCGATCCGTGGCTCGCGTCCTCGGCGGGGTTCGCGCTGTCGGTGATGGCGACGGCGGGGATCGTGCTGTTCGCGCGGTCGTGGACGAGCGCGCTGCCGGCCTGGTTGCCCCGCGGCCTGGCCGAGGCGCTGGCAGTGCCGTTGGCAGCACAGTGCGCCACCCTGCCCGCGGTGGCGGCGCTGTCGGGCCAGGTCAGCCTGGTGGGAGTGGTGGCGAACCTGCTGGCAGGGCCGTTGGTGGGGCCGACGACGGTGGTGGGGTTCGGGTGCGCGGTGCTCGGGTGGTGGGCTCCCGGCCCGGCGTCGTGGGCCGGGTGGCTGGCGGGCTGGGGCGCCCAGGGGTTGGTGTGGATCGCTGAACTGGGCGCCTCGCTGCCGTCGGCGGCCCTGCCGTGGCCGTCGGACGCCGCGGGGGTGGCGGTGCTGGTGGCTGCCAGCCTCTCGGTGTTCGTGCTCGCGAGCCGGGGGCTGCGCCGGCGGTGGCTGGTGGCGGGCGTGGGGGTGGCGCTGGCGGTGGTGCTGGCCAGGCCGTGGCCGGTGCCGGGCTGGCCGCCCTCGGGCTGGGCGGTCGTGCAGTGCGACGTGGGCCAGGGGAGTGCGACGGTGGTGGCGGTCGGGGACGCCGAGGCGGTCGTGGTCGACACCGGCACCGAGCCCGGGCTGTTGGAGCGCTGCCTGGGCGGCCTCGGCGTGCGGCGGGTGCCGCTGTTGGTGGTGACGCACTTCCACGCCGACCACGTCGGTGGGGTGGCAGCGCTGGCCTCGCGGGACGTCGAGACCGTCGTGCTGCCCCCCGACGCGTCCGGGATGGGGAGGGACGCCGTGCTGGCGGCGGTCCCGCGGGCGACGGTGTGCGACGGTGGGGGCGGCCTGGCCTTGGAGGTGGGGAACGCACGGGTGGAGGTCGTCTCGGCGCTGTCGCCGAGACG
>JAEWIK010000300.1 GCA_023387135.1 Actinomycetes bacterium
CCGGAGGGTCGGACCCGATGACGTTCACGATGTCGGACGCGAGCGCCGCTCACGTCCGCGAACTCACGAGCGGCCTCGGAGCCGTCCTGACGGGCAGGCGCACCTTCGAGGTGGCAGGCGGCTGGGGCGGCAACCACGCCTGGGGTCCCGCCTTCGTCCTCACCCACGACGTGCCCGCGGGCTGGCCGCGTCCGGATTCGACTGTGCACTTCGTGACCGACGGCCTGGAGAGCGCGGTAGCCCAGGCCAAGGCCGCGGCCGGCGACAAGTCTGTCGGCGTGCACGGCGCAGACACCATCAGCCAGTTGCTCAACGCAGGACTGCTCGACGAGCTGAACATCGACCTCGCCGCGGTGCTGGTCGGTGCGGGAACCCGCCTCTTCGACGCCCTGGAGAACACCCCGGTCACGCTCGGCAACCCGACGGTCGTCGCCGGCGAGGGAGTCACCCACCTGCGCTACCCCGTCCGAGCGCACTGATATCCGGCTCACCGCGCCACCGAGCCGTCCGAATTCCCGCACAACGACGGGAATGCCGGCGGCGGGGACGGGGTTGAGACGGATACCCATGGGGGGTATCCGAAGGAGAGTCCATGACCGGGCACCACGTTCACAGCCAGCCGGAAACGCAACAGCACTCGCCCCAGGAGCACGGCGCCCACGCCGGGCACGACTCCCACGCCGGGCATGACGCTCACGCCGGGCACGACGCTCACGCCGGGCACGACGCTCACGCGGGGCATGGCGGTCACGCGGGGCACGCCGACCACGTGCAGCGGTTCCGGCGGCTGTTCTGGGTGATGCTGCTGCTGGCGGTGCCGGTGGTGGCATTGTCGCCCATGTTCGCGATGGTGCTCGGCTACGAGGTGCCGACGGACGGGGTGCTCGCGTGGGTGCCGCCGCTGCTGGGGACCGTGCTGTACGCGTGGGGCGGCTCTCCGTTCCTGACCGGTGCGGTGAGCGAGTTGCGGGCCCGGCGCCCGGGGATGATGCTGCTGATCGGTCTGGCGATCACCGTGGCGTTCCTGGCGAGCTGGGGCGCCACGCTGGGGGTGCTCAGCCACACTCTCGAGTTCTGGTGGGAACTCGCGCTGCTGATCGTGATCATGCTGCTCGGCCATTGGCTGGAGATGCGCTCGCTCGCGCGGACCACGAGCGCGCTTGACTCGCTGGCCGCCCTCCTGCCCGACACCGCCGAGGTCGTGCGCGGCGACGCCGTCGAGAAGGTGGCACCCGCCGACCTGGTCGTCGGCGACGTGGTGCTCGTGCGCCCCGGCGGCAGCATCCCCGCCGACGGACGGATCGTCGACGGCGAGGCCGAACTCGACGAGTCCATGGTCACCGGCGAATCCCGCACGGTCCGCCGCGGACCGGGCGACGCTGTCACCGCGGGCACCGTCAGCACCGACTCGGGCCTGCGCGTCGAAGTGCGGGCCACCGGGGAGGACACCACCCTGGCCGGTATCCGCCGGCTGGTCGAGCAGGCGCAGTCCTCGACCTCCCGGGCGCAACTGCTCGCCGACCGGGCAGCCGCGTGGCTGTTCTGGTTCGCCCTGGGCGCCGCTGCGATCACCGGTGTGGTGTGGCTCCTGCTCGGGCAGCCCGACCAGGCAGTCGTCAGGGTGATCACGGTGCTGGTGATCGCCTGCCCGCACGCGCTGGGGTTGGCGATCCCGCTCGTCGTGGCGATTTCGACCGAGCGATCCGCGCGCGCCGGGGTGCTGATCAAGGACAGGTCGGCGCTCGAGCGGATGCGGACCGTCACGACCGTCGTGTTCGACAAGACCGGCACGCTCACCAAGGGCCAACCCGCGCTGGCGCTCGTCGAGCCCGTGGAAGGACACCCCGAGGCGGACGTGCTGGCCCTCGCCGCCGCGGCGGAGGCCGACAGCGAACACCCGCTGGCCCGGGCCATCGTCCGCGCCGCCCACGAACGACGCCTCCAACTCCGTCCGGCAACCGAGTTCACGTCCGAACCGGCTCTCGGCGTCTCCGCCCGGGTAGACGGTGCAGTGATCCGCGTCGGCGGCCCAAGGCTGTTGGCGGAGACCGGGACGAAGGATCCTTTCGCCGGCTCGGACGCGCACGACGCGGGCCTGACCAGGCTGTACGTGCTCAGCGACGACAGGCTCATCGGCGCTCTCAGCCTGGCTGACGAGGTCCGACCGGAGTCGGCCCAGACCGTCGAAGCCCTGCACAGGCTCGGGGTCAGGGTCGCGATGATCACCGGCGATGCCCAGGCCGTCGCCGACCGGGTCGCCGCCGAACTCGGCATCGACACCGTCCTGGCGGAGGTCCGACCGGAGGACAAGGCAGCCACTGTCGCGCGACTGCAGGCAACCGGGGAGCGGGTCGCCATGGTCGGCGACGGAGTCAACGACGCGCCCGCGCTCGCACAGGCCGACGTCGGGCTGGCGATCGGTGCCGGCACCGACGTCGCGATCGCCTCGGCCGGTGTCATCCTCGCCTCGGACGACCCCCGCACCGTCGTGTCCGTGATCGAGCTGTCCAAAGCCAGCTACCGCAAGATGCTTCAGAACCTGTGGTGGGCGGCCGGCTACAACCTCGTCTCGGTCCCGCTCGCCGCCGGCGTCCTCGCCCCCATCGGCTTCACCCTGCCCATGGAGGTCGGCGCCCTGCTGATGTCGGCGTCCACAGTCGTCGTCGCCCTCAACGCGCAACTGCTGCGTCGGCTCGACCTCCGCCCGGCCGCGGGGTAAGGCGGGCTCCGAACCGCACGTCAGCGATTCGGGTTCGTGGCCTTCCCGTCCAGCCACAGCGTGTCGGACGGATCCGAATGGCTACCACCCGAGTTCACGTGCTTGTCGCTGATCTTCGCGCCAGCGGTGATCACGTGCGCCAGCGCCATCGCATGACCCCGTCCAAGGCCGTAGTCCTCGGCCAGCCACGAAACGATCTCGCCCGATTTCGTGCCTGGCCCGTAGCCCTTCTCGCGCGCCTTGTCGATGAACTGCCGCGGGGTCAGCCCCGTCTTGTCCTCGGCGTTGTCGAGGTAAGCCTGGAATGACATCGATCCTCCTTGGGGGCCAGCGCGGACTCATGCTAGGTCGGCGGAGCCCCAGCGCAGTAGTCGCAAGAATCCGTAGCATCCAGCGATCAGGCCGAAAAGGCGCCCAGCGCGAGTGGGCGGCAGGCGCACCCCAGTCGCCGTGGCGATCAGCCGGCGCCGTGCAGGGCGGCGACGTGGTGGACGGGGGTGCCTGCCAGCAGCGCGGCGAGTTCTGGGGCCGCGTCGGGAGAGCAACTGAGGAGCACGCAGGACGCCGGGCCGCCGGAGTCGGCGCGGGCGACCGGCGACGGCTCGCGCCAGGTGAACGCCAGTCCCGCCGACTCCGCGAGCTGCGGGACCTCCCAGGCCAGGCCTTTCGAACCCACTGGCAGTGCGTCGTGGACGAGTCCGGAGGCGACCGCCGCGGCCACGCTCGCCACCCCGACCTGGTCGGGATGCCCGATGTGCACGTCGTCGCGAGGCGCGGAGATCGGCAGGCCAGCGCACAGCACGGCGTCCCCTGCTCGTGACCGGCCGCTCAGCAGGCCACCCGCCGGCACCCGTCCCAGCACCGTCACCCCGATCCCGGTCGCCTGGGTGGGGACGTTGTCCTCGGTGCTGCCTGTGACGGCGTCGGGGGCGACGCCGGCTTCGGCCGCCAGCCGCTGGATCTCCTCGATCATGAGCCGCCCGGTCGGTTCGAGTTCGACGCACAGATCGTCGACGACGGCGATCGGGACGGCACCCGCGCAGAGGAGCTCGAGCAGGGGAACGCGGAGCGCGAAGTGGGCGACAGTCCGGGCGTCGGCACTGACGACATCGGCGGGCTTCGGGCCGATGCCGCCGATGGAGTCGGTGGCCACCACCAGGTCGTCGAGGATGAGCAGGTCGCGGACGCGCCGCACCGACGGTCGTCCGGACGACGCGGTGTTGGCAGGCATCGCCACTCCTAACGCCTGAGGGGTACGAGCTCCGCGGCGAGCGCGGCAGGGTCGATGTCGTTGACGCCCTCCAGCGTGGCGAGCATCGCCGAGGGGATGGCATCCAGGCCGCCGAGAGCACCGGCCATGGCCCCGGCCATCGCGCCGATGGTATCGGTGTCCCCGCCCAGGTTGGCCGCCAGTTCGGTAGCCCGCACCGGGTCGCCGTGGGCGCGCACCAGGAGGCCGACCGCCGCCGGGACGCTCTCCGTGGTGGTGACCCAGGCACCGACCAGGTCGTACAGCTCGGCGAGGAAGCGCCTGTCGTCCTCGGTTCGCCGCGCGAGGTCGATCGCCAACCTGGTCCTGGCCGGGACCGACGCAGCGACCGTCTGTTCGCCGCGCGACCGCCCCAGGGCGGCGGCTTCGAGGCCCACCTCGATCGAGTCGTCGAGGTCGGCGCCCTCGATCGCGGCCGACACGACGCCGGCCACCAGGCTCGCGCCGCTGATCGCGACCCCGGTGTGGTGGGACATCACCGTCGCCTCGACCACGGCGTCGACGAGCGCGTCCAGGTCGTCTGCCCGGCGCACCAGCCCGATCGGCGCGATCCTCATCGCGGCACCGTTCGTGTCGCCGCCCGACCCGGTGGTGCGGGGGTCAGCTCCCGACCGCAGCAGGTCGATCGCCTTGGAGGAGTTCGGGCCCAGGAAGTTGCCCTCGCTGGCTCCGACCCTGTCCGCCCAGGCGACCAGTTCGCGGGCCACGTCCTCGGCGCGCACCTCACCGGCGGCGTCCCTGATCGTCGCGGCCAGCATGTACGCCTGCTGGGTGTCGTCCGTCACCTGCCCTGCGGCGAAGCCGTCCACGATCTGGTGGCCGGGCGGCGCCGGGTGAAAGCCCGTGAGCCAGCCCCAGGTCTGCCGGATGCGTTCCGGAACCCACAACTCGCCGGGCATTCCCATCGCGTCGCCGAGGGCGAGTCCCGCGAGGGCTCCCGCAGCACGGTCCTGTAGTCCTGTCATCTCACACCACTCCATATCCGAGGCCGTAGCGCAGCCACAACACGACACCGAGAACTGCCACCAGGCCGACGAGGACCGCCACGTCGAGCGGACGCAGCTTGAGGTCGCGCATCGCCGTCATCGAGTTGGACGCCCCGTACCCGCGGTTGGTCATCGCCACGGCGAGGTTGTCGGCCAGCAGGATCGAGTTCGTGATCAGCGGCACCATGATCGGGACGAACGCGACGATCTGCCCGATCGGGCCCTTGTCCTTCACCCTGGCGCCCCTGGCCCGTTGGGCCTCGACGATGAGGTCCTTCTTGGTCGCCATCGTCGGGATGAACGACAACGCCGTTGTCACCAGGATGGACAGCCAGTAGGGAGCGCGCAGCTTCGACATCACCGCGAGCAGGTCGTCGATCGGCGTGCTGATGGTGAACGCGTAGGTGGCCACCACCATGAGCAGGATGCGGGCCACGAAGTTGAGCCCGACGAGCAAGCCGCCGAGCGTGGCGTTCATGCCCCAGAGGCTGAACAGGACGCGCGCGTTCTCCGGCAGCGTGAACTGGTTGCTGGCCACCATGGTGACCACCACGATCAGCACCATCACCAGCAGCAGCGGTTGCAGCATGGCCCACAGCCCGCCGAGCGGGGTGCGGACCGCCGCCAGCACCGCGAACAGCACCGCCAGCAGGATCAGGTTGCCCACGGGATGGGTGATCACGAACAGGGACACCATGATGATGAGGAAGGCGACGGCCTTCACCCTGACATCGAGCCGCTCAAGCGTCATCGCGCGCCTCCGCCCCGAGTGAGCGTGCGAGGTGGACGCCGAGGGCGTCCTCGTCCAACAGTGGCGGAGCGTCGGGCCAGAGCCGGCCACACAGCTCCACCGTCTGGGTCGTGGTGATCGCCGCCGCCGCCAAGACGTCGGTGCGCGCGAGCACCTCGGCGGTGGGCCCGTCGGCGAGCACGCGGCCGTCGTTCATCACGACGACCCGGCGGGCGTGATGCGCCACCACGTCCATGTCGTGGGTGACCATGACGATCGTCGTCCCCTCGGCGTTGAGCCTGTCGATCAGGCCCATCATCGCCTGCACGCCTGCCCAGTCCTGGCCCGTCGTCGGTTCGTCGACGACGAGGATGGACGGCCGCAGCGCGAGGATCGAGGCGACAGCGATCCGCTGGCGTTCGCCCTTGCCGAGGGAGAACGGGTGCTCGTCCCGGACGTCGCTCAGGCCTGTCGTCGCGAGCACGTCGTCGACGCGACGCTCGATCTCGGCGGGCTGCAGCCCGGCGAGCTTGAGGCCGTACTCCACCTCTTCGGCGACGGTGGGGCTGAAGATCTGATGGTCGGGATTCTGGAAAACGTAGCCCACGTGCTGGGCGAGTTCCCAGGGTTGCAGAGTGCTGGCGTCCACCCCGTTGACGACCACGGTTCCCGAACTCGGGTCGAGGATCCGGTTGAGGTGTTTGGCCAGGGTGGTCTTCCCGGCCCCGTTGCGTCCGATCAGCGCCACGTACTCGCCCCGGCCGACGGTGAGGTTCACGCCCGCCAGGCCGCGGTGGCCGCCCGGGTAGGTGTGGACGAGGTCGCGCAGTTCGATCACGGGGTCGGTCGTCGGCGGTCGGACGGCGGGCACCTCGGGCACCGGCAACGGGTGTCCGGCGGACAGGCGGCGGACGAGGTCGACGGCGGAGTCCACGTCGAGCGGGACGTCAGCAGCGGGGATGACGCCGGCGTCGACCAGCGCCTTCCCGACCACGGCGACCGGGAGCGGCTTCACGAAGTTCTCCGCCACCAGGTCGGGATCACTGAAGAAGTCGGCCGGGCGGCCCAGCCAGCTCACCCGCCCGTCCTTCAGCACGACGAGATTGTCGGCGCGATGCACGACGTCACTGCTGGCGTGCTCGACGGCGATGATGGTCGCCTCGCCGGTGCGCCGCAGCGCGTCGACGGTGTTGTAGATGTCTGCCCGTCCCTGGGGGTCGAGCTCGGACGTCGGCTCGTCGAGGCAGAGGATCTGCGGCTCGAGCGCGAGGACGCCCGCGATCGCCAGCCGCTGCTTCTGCCCGCCGGACAGCTTCGCGGTCTCGCGGGCGTCGAACCCGTCGAGTTGGACGGCCGTCAGGCAGTCGGTGACCCGCCGCCTGATCTCGTCGCGCGGCACGAGGTAGTTGCGCGGCCCGAAGGCGACGTCCTCGGCCGCGGTCCGTCCGAGGATCTGACTCTCGGGATCCTGCAGGACCAAGCCGACGTAGCGGGTGATGGTCTGGACGCGGAAGTCCTTCAGATCGGTACCGTCCAGCAACACGCTGCCGCCCAGCGTGCCCTCCTTCAGGTGCGGGATCACCCCGTTGAGGGTCATGAGCAGGGTCGACTTCCCGGCTCCGGTCTGCCCCATCACCACGGTGAAGCTGCCCTTGGGAAAGGTCAGGTCGACATCGTGAAGGACGTCGGCGTCAGCCTTGGGATACCGGTAGCTGACGCCGACGACGTCCAGTGACTGCCCCATGGATCAGTTCAGGAGCTTGCTGTTGCGCACCGCGTAGTACGCCACCGCCGCGATCACGAGGTTGACGACCGCCGCCACGAGCAGGGACGGCACGGAGGCGATGTACATGCC
>JAEWIK010000295.1 GCA_023387135.1 Actinomycetes bacterium
TGCTTGTCCAGGGGGTGGTTCCCGTTGCCGCACTTGGGCGACACGACGCAGCGCGGGCAGCCCGCCTCGCACGCGCAGTGGAGCAACTGGTCGAGAGTGGCGGCCAGCCAGCCGTCGATGGCGTCGAAAGCGCGCTCGGAGAACCCTGCTCCGCCCGGGTGTCCCTCGTGGACGAAGATCGTCAGGCAGCCGGTGTCGGGATGGACGACCGTCGAGAGGCCACCGATGTCCCACCTGTCACACGGGGCGAAGGCCGGCAGCAGGCCGATGGCGGCGTGCTCGGCGGCGTGGGCGGCGCCCGGAAGCGCCTTCGGGTCGATGCCTGCGAGGGCGAGCGTGGCGGCGTCCATCGTCCACCAGACCGACCGCGTCTGGAGGCTGCGGACCGGCAACGCCAGCGGCGTCGAATCCCACACCTTCCCGGTGAACTCGTCGCGCCTGAGGTAGCCCGACACCTGGCTGCTGAGTTCCACGGCGCCGAGGTGGGCGACGGCTCCCGGCAGGACGCGCTGCACCTCGTCGGTGAGCACGCGCAGGTCGAAGTCGCCCACCGCCTGGGTGAAGAAGGGGTCGACGCTCGGCTTCACCAGCGCCGACCGCTCCTCCGCGTCGTACTGCGTCACCAGCCACTGCTCGCCCTGGTGCAGGTAGATGGCTCCCTCGTGCACGGTGCGGTCGGCGGCCGACGGGTCGACCTGGCCGATGACCCGCCCGGTGGTCGAATCCACGATGTCGACGCTGCCGCCCGCCAGGTTGCGCAGGTCGATGGCGTCCACCGCCCGTTCCGGACGCGTCCAGAACCAGCCGGCCGCCCGGCGGCGCAGCACCCCCTCGGCGGCGAGTTGGTCGGCGAGGGCGACGGTGGTCGGCCCGAAGAACTCCTCGTCCGCCTCCGTCAACTGCAGCTCCTGGGCGGCCGCAGCCAGGTGCGGCCCCAGCACGGCGGGCAGGGCGGGGTGCAGGACAGTCTTCTCGATCGGCCTGCCGAAGATGAGGTCGGGGTGGTCGCACAGGTAGGCGTCCATGGGCTCCGGCTTGGCGACCAGGACCGCCAGCGCGTCCCGGCCTGCCCGCCCGGCCCGTCCTGCCTGCTGCCACAGCGAGGCGAGGGTGCCGGGGAAACCGCAACTGATGACGACGTCCATCCCCGTGATGTCCACGCCCAGCTCGAGGGCGTCGGTGCTCGCCGCCCCGCGGAGGCTGCCGTCGGCGAGCGCGCGCTCAAGGGCACGCCGCTCGGCCGGGAGGTAGCCCGCCCGGTACGACGCGATCGACGCCGGTTCTGCGACCTTCGGCTGGGCACGCAGCGCGACGAGCTCGGCCTGCACGCGTGAGGTGGTGAACGTGAGCGTCTGGCGGCCCTGGCGGACGAGCTGCGCCATCAGCTCGGCGGCCTCGCTGTGAGGGTCCTCGGTCGGTTGCCAGAGGCAGAAGTCGAGGGCGGGACGGCGTGAGGTGTCGACGTCCACCGCCACGGCGTCGTCGACTCCCGCCAGCGCCCGGAGGTGACCCCCGGCGTCGGCGATGGTGGCGGAACTGGCGATGAACACGGGGTCGGCACCGTAGTGCCGCGCGAGCCGCCGCAGTCGTCTCAGCACCGCCGACACCTGAGCCCCGAAGACGCCCCGGTAGCGGTGCGCCTCGTCGACCACCACGTAGCGCAGGTTGCCGAGCAGCCGCGACCAGCGCTGATGGTTCGGCAGCACCGACCTGTGCAGCATGTCGGGGTTGCTGAGGACGAAGCCGGCGAAGTCGCGCGCGAAGCGCCGCTCGGGTTCGTCTGAGTCGCCGTCCAGCGTCGACACCCTGAAGCCCGGCAGTTCGAGGGCCCGGCAGGTGCGCCACTGGTCATGGGCGAGCGCCTTCGTCGGCGCCAGGTACAGCGCGGTGTGCCGGGGCTGGGTGAGCAACAACCCCGACGAGCGCGAGCGGACGGGGGCGGCGGCGTGGGTGCCCACCCGTCCATCGGCGGTGGCGGCCAGGACCGGCAGGAGATAGGCGAGGGTCTTGCCCGAGGCCGTCGGCGTGGCCAGGGCCACGTGCGATCCGGCGAAGGCCGCCTCGGCGGCGGCCACCTGGTGCTCCCACAGCCGCTCGACACCGAGCCTGCCGATGGCTTGCCTGACTTCGGCACTCACCCACTCCGGATAGTCGGCGGTGACCCCGTCGCTGGCCGGGCGATGGTGGACGTGGCGCAGCCGCGGATCGTCGATCATCCACTCGGGCAGCGCCATGCGCCCAGCCTGCCACGGCAGTCCGACAAGTGCGGTACGCGATTCGGCGTGAAAGGGTGAGGTCATGCTCACTCCCGGGGCCATCGACAGGCTGCGCGACGACCTGTCCACCGTCCAGTACACCCTCGAAGGCGTCGAGCGCAGGCTCGGACGGCAGGCGCTGAGCGCCCTCGGCCGGAACAGCAGCGTGGCGGCGTCGGACGCGCTGGGCGCCGACGACGACCCCGAGGCCGACGCGATCCGGCTCTGGCTGCTGCAGCAGGCGGTCCCCAGGCGGCGCCTGCGCTGGCTGGCGACTGACTCCCTGTTCGACGCCGGGCTGCTCGAAGGCGGCGACGAGGTGAGGGCGACGGTCGAACTCAAGCCTCACGGCTCGGACGAGCTGTCAGGCTGGATCTGCTCCGACCAGACCCCGCTCGACGGCCACACCGGCACGCCGCGCCCCGACTTCGTGCTCGGCGCTTCGCCGGCGTCCACGACGCTCGCCCAGCTCATTCCCAGGACGCCGAGGGCGTCGGCCCTCGACCTGGGGACCGGCTGCGGCATCCAGACGCTGCACCTGGCGGGGCACTGCGACAGGGTCGTCGCCACCGACCTGAACCGACGGGCGCTCGACCTCGCCGCCATCAGCCTGCGCCTGAGCGGGGTGGAGGCCGACCTGCGCCTGGGCTCGCTCTACGAACCGGTGGCAGGCGAGGGCTTCGACCTCATCGTGAGCAACCCGCCGTACGTGATGTCGCCTCCCGGCGGAGAACTGGTGTACCGCGAGGGGCAGTTCACCGGGGACGGGCTGATGCGCGAGGTCGTCGCGTCGGCACCGCTGAACGACGACGGCCTGCTGGTCGTGCTCGGCAACTGGGCGCAGGTCGAGGGACGCGCGTGGCAGGAGCGGGTGGCCGAGTGGGTGCCGCAGGGCTGCGATGCGCTCGTGCTGCAGCGCGAGGAACTCGACCCCTACGAGTACATCGAGTTGTGGCTGGCCGACGCGGGGCTGCCCGACACTCCCTCCTACCTGCCGGAGTACCGCCGCTGGCTCGACTACTTCGAGGAGCAGCGCATCACGGGGGTCGGCATGGGGTGGCTCTTCCTGCACAAGTCGGGCACGTCGTCGCCGGACCTGCGGATCGAGGAATGGCCGCACTCGGTGTCGCAGCCCGTCGCCAAGGCAATCACCACGCATTTCGCCGCGGTGGCGCCTGCCCGCTGGCCGGACGACAGGCTGCTCGCCGAGCGACTCACCCGGCCGGGCGACCTCGTCCAGGAGACTGTCGGACGGCCCGGCGCCGGCGACCCCGAGCACATCGTGCTGCGACAGCCGTCGGGCCTGTGTCGCGCCGTCGCCGTGGACACCGCGCTGGCGGCGCTCGTCGGCGCCTGCGACGGCGACCTGCAACTGGGCCAACTGGTGGCGGCGGTGGCCGGCCTGCTGGAGGTCGAGCCCGCCGCGTTGGCGTCCGACGTCCTGTCGCGCGTACGGCAATTGGTGGCGGACGGTTTCCTCCTGCCCGCGGGCGGGAATCCCGGACCCGACGGTGATGGTTTGTCCTAGGCAGAGAGACTGGTGGGGAGCGAGAGCGAGACGATGAGCGACCAGGACGAGCCGACGCAGCCGATCGCGGGTGGGCAGAACGAGCCCGAACCCACGCGCGTGCTGCGTCCCCAGGACGATCCCTGGGCGAGCCCGCCGGCCGACGACAGGTGGTCGGCAGGGCCGTCCTCGTGGGCGCCCCCGTCCGCCGACCAGCGATGGGATGCCTCGTACCAGCCGCGCTACGGCCTCTCGTCCGGGCAGCCGGGTCAGGGGGACGACGGCTGGGCCACGCAGGTGGGCGGGCAACCACAGTCCCAGTACGGGTTCCAGCCCGGCCAGCAGCCTTACGGGCAGCCCGCCGAACAGCCTTACGGGCAGTACGGTCAGGACGCCTACGGAAGGCAGTACGGCCAGGACGCCTACGGTCGCCAGCAGTACGGCCAGCCCTACGGCCACCCGCAGTACGGCCAGCAACCCGGGCAGCAGCAGTACGGCCCCGGGCAGTACGGCGGGCACGTGGGCGCGGAGCAAGCTGGCTCGCCGTGGCAGCACCAGCCGGGACAACCCGGCTGGAACGGGCAGTACGGCTACCAGCAGTACCCGCCCGGCTACGGGCAGCAGCAGTACGAGCAGGGCCAGCAGTGGTGGCGTCCGTCCGAGCAGCAGGGCTTCGGCTACCCGCAGCAGTCGTACCGTCCGGTGCCCACCCGGCGCCGCAGCCCGGCCCAGCGGATCGCGCTGGTGCTCGCGCTCATGCTCGCCTTCGCCATGGCACTCGCCGGCGTCGCGTACCTCTTCCCGCGGAACCTCGAGCGGGCCGGCGGGCCGACCCAGAGCGAGGCGCCCACCCACGTCCCGAGCAGCCTGCCGTCCTCGCCGACCCGCGCGCCCGTCGACCCCGACCGTCCGCGGGCCGAACCGGCGCTCAAGGTGAGTGCGGCCGAATCGGCGGGGGTCGTGCTGATCGAGGCCACGACGGCTGAAGGGGTCGCGGCAGGCAGCGGCATGCTGCTCACCCAGGACGGCAAGGTGCTCACCAACTACCACGTCGTCGCGGGCTCGGACGTCATCAGCATCACCATCGCCGACACCGCCGACGTCTATCGCGCCACGGTGCTCGGTTTCGACCAGACCAAGGACGTGGCCCTGCTCCAGCTCCGCGGCGCGAGCGAGCTGACGACCGTCGTCCTCGACTCCGACCCGGTCAAGGTCGGAGAGTCCGCGTACGCGGTGGGCAACGCCAACGGTGACGGCGTGCTGGTGCGCGCGTCGGGTGAGGTGACCGACACCGACAAGAACCTCACGGTGAAGTCGGACTCGCCCTGGGGCTCGGAGGAAGACCTCAAGGACCTGATCGAGACGTCGGCCGGCGCCGTCCCCGGGCATTCCGGCGGACCAATGTTCGACGACGAGGGCGAGGTGCTCGGCATGACCACCGCCGGGTCGCAGGAGCGCCGCCAGAGCTACGCCATCCCGATCGGGGACGCCATGAGCGTCGTCGCCACCATTGAGGCAGGCAGCGACAGCGGCACCGTCAGGGTCGGGCCGGCAGGCTACCTCGGAGTGAAGTTCGGCAACATCGGCGCGGCGGGCGCCACCGTCACCGAGGTCGTCGAGGGCGGACCGGCCGACGAGGCAGGCATCGAGAGCGGCAGCATGATCACGAAGATCGGCGACACCGCCATCACGCGCGGGCTCAACCTTGCCAATGTCGTCCGCTCGCTGGAGCCCGGCGCCAAGGTGCCGGTGGAGTGGGTGGCGCCCGACGGCGAGCGCGAGCGGGAGACTGTCGTCCTGGGGTCGAGCCCGGTCAACTGACCCCCGCCACCGCGTCTGGTCACGGGGGAGACGCATGGCGTCCTGTCCGGCGGGGATAGAGTGGGGCGCCGAAACCGTCCGTGGCAGAAGGAAGCAGCGCCGTGGCTCAAACGACCAAGCGTCGGCTCGTCATCGTCGAGTCGCCAACGAAGGCCGTCAGCCTTGCCAAATTCCTCGGCCCGGGGTACATGGTCGAGTCCAGCCGCGGCCACGTTCGCGACCTGCCGGAGAAGGCCGCCGACGTCCCCGCCAAGTACAAGGGCGAGAAGTGGGCGCGCACCGGGGTCAACGTGGACGCGGACTTCGCACCCATCTATGTGGTGGACGCTGACAAGAAGTCGACCATCCGTGATCTCAAGGCGAAACTCGCCGACGCCGACGAACTCCTGCTCGCCACCGATGAGGACCGCGAGGGCGAGGCCATCGCGTGGCACCTGCTGGACGAACTGAAGCCGAAGATCCCCGTCAAGCGGATGGTGTTCCACGAGATCACCCCCGAAGCCATCACGGCCGCCGTCGACAACACCCGCGAACTCGACACCGACCTCGTCGACGCGCAGGAGACCCGGCGCATCCTCGACAGGCTGTACGGCTACGAGGTGTCGCCCGTCCTATGGAAGAAGGTCATGCCGAAGCTCTCGGCGGGCAGGGTGCAGTCCGTGGCGACGCGCCTGGTCGTCGACAGGGAGTGGGAGCGCATCAGGTTCACCGTCGCCGAGTACGCCGACATCGAAGCAGTGCTCGACGCCGGCGAGTCGGCGGACCCCGGCACGTTCTCCGCCGGGCTCGTCCAGCTCGGCACCCAGCGGCTGGCGGTCGGCAAGGACTTCGGCTCGGACGGCAAGCTCACCCGCACCGACGTCCTGCACCTCGGCGGCGATGCTGCCGAGTCCCTCGCCGAGGCGTTGAAGACGGCGAGCTATGTCGTGTCGGCGGTCGAGGCCAAGCCGTATCGCAGCAAGCCCTACGAGCCGTTCCGGACGACGACGCTGCAGCGCGAGGCGGGCAACAAGCTCCACTTCACCGCGCAGCGGACGATGTCGCTCGCCCAGGACCTCTACGAGCGCGGCTTCATCACCTATATGCGTACCGACTCGGTGACGCTGTCGCAGACGGCGATCGCGGCGGCCCGGGCGCAGATCAAGCACTTGTACGGCGGCGCCTACCTTCCCGACGCTCCGCGCGTCTACGCGTCCAAGGTGAAGAGCGCCCAGGAGGCGCACGAGGCCATCCGTCCGGCGGGCGAGAAGTTCCAGACCCCCGCCGAGACCGGCCTGCACGGCGACCACCTGCGGCTCTACGAACTGGTGTGGAAGCGCACGCTGGCCTCGCAGATGAAGGACGCCGAGGGCAACACAGTCAGCGTCAAGATCGGCGCGACCCTGCCCGAGCGGGTCGCCGTCACCGACGCCTCCACGGGCGAGGTGGTCGAGGCGGGACGCGCCACCTTCAGCGCCTCCGGACGCACCATCACGTTCCCCGGCTACCTCAAGGTGTACGTCGCCGCCGCCGAGGGCGACCAGGCCGCCGACGACGCCCAGACCCCGCTGCCCGCCCTCGAGGTGGGGCAGGGACTGACGGCCGAGACCGTCACCCCCAAGCCGCACCGCACCAGCCCGCCGGCCCGCTACACCGAGCCCTCGCTGGTCGCCGAGCTGGAGCGCCGCGACATCGGGCGTCCGTCGACCTACGCCTCGATCATCAGGGTCATCACGTCCCGCGACTACGTGTTCAAGAAGGGTTCGGCGCTCGTGCCGACCTGGCTCGCGTTCGCCGTCACCCGGCTGCTGGAGGAGCACTTCACCAAGCTGATCGACTACGACTTCACCGCCCAGATGGAGGAGACGCTCGACGAGATCGCCAACGGCAACGCCGCGCGGGCAGCGGTGCTGCGCGACTTCTACTTCGGGCCGGACGGGGCCACCCACGAAGGCCTCAACGCCCTCGTGAACGAGCTCGGTGAGATCGACGCCAGGGGGCTCTCGACCTTCCCGCTGGGCGACTCCGGCATCAACGTCAGGGTCGGCAGGTACGGCACCTACATCGAGGACGCCGAGGGCCGCCGCGCCAATGTCGACCCCGAGGTGCCGCCCGCCGAGCTCACCGTCGAGTACGCGAAGGAACTGCTCGACAAGCCCGCCGCCGAGGAACGCGTCATCGGCACCGACCCCGGCAGCGGGCTCACCGTCGTGGCCAAGTCGGGCCGCTACGGGCCGTATGTGACAGAACTGCTGCCCGAGGACGCGCCGAAGAGCGCCAAGCCGAGGACGGGCTCGCTGTTCAGCTCGATGTCGGTCGAGACTGTCACGCTCAAGCAGGCCCTGAAGCTGCTGAGCCTGCCGCGGGTCGTCGGCGTCGCGGCGGACGGCGAGGAGATCACCGCCCAGAACGGACGCTACGGGCCCTACCTGAAGAAGGGCACCGACTCGCGGTCGCTGGCGACCGAGGACCAGATCTTCGACATCACGCTGGAGGAGGCCGAGGCCATCTACTCCCAGCCGAAGACGAGGGGCGGCAGGACGGCGAGCGGCCCGCTGCGCGAACTGGGCGCCGATCCCGTCTCGGGCAAGCCCGTCGTCGTCAAGGACGGCAGGTTCGGCCCGTACGTGACGGACGGGGAGGTCAACGCGACCCTGCGTCGCGCAGACTCCGTGGAGGCGATCACGATCGAACGTGCCGCCGAGCTGCTGGCCGAGAAGCGGGCCAAGGGCCCGGCTCCCAAGCGCACCCGCACGACCCGCACGTCGTCGAGCACCACGAAGAAGTCGACGACCTCCCGCGCCCGCAAGACCGCCGGCTGACGCGATGGAAGGGTTCTTCATCGTCCTCGAAGGCGGCGACGGGGTGGGCAAGTCCACCCAGGCGAAGCTGCTGGCCGACTGGCTGACCGCGCAGGGACGCGAGGTGGTGCTCACGTTCGAGCCGGGGGACACCCCGTCCGGGGCGGTGATGCGCAAGATCGTCCTCGACCCCGCCACGAAGAACCTGTCGGAGCGTGCCGAGACCCTGCTGTACATCGCCGACAAGGCACAACACGTCCATGAGGTGGTGCGGCCCGCGCTGCGGCGAGGCGCCGTCGTGGTGTGCGACAGGTACGTCGACTCCGTCCTCGCCTACCAGGGTGCCGGACGCGGCCTGGCCGTCGACAGGGTCGAGCAGATCGCGCGCTGGGCGACCAACGACCTGCTGCCCGACCTCACCGTGCTGCTGGACCTTGACCCCGAGGTCGGGGTGGCTGACATCGCCGAACCCGACAGGCTGGAGGGGGCGGGGCTCGACCTGCACGTCAGGGCGCGGGAGATGTTCCTCGAACTGGCGCGTCGGGACGCGGCGCACTACCTGGTCCTGCCTGCGCGCGCCGACAGGCAGGAGATCGCGGAGCGGATCAGGGAGCGGGTGACCTCGATTCTGTCGGCCGCGGCTGGCACAGTTGGCCCGTGACGTCGTCGATGGTCAACGTCTCCCTGACGGGACGCGCCCGCCTCCGGCCGGGGGCCGGGCGATGAGCGTCACCGCCGCCACAGGGGTGTGGGGCGACCTGATCGGGCAGGAACGCGTGACAGCGGTCCTGCAACGGGCAGTCGCCGGCGACAGTCACGCGATGACCCACGCCTGGTTGTTCACAGGGCCTCCCGGATCGGGCCGGTCGAACGCCGCCCGTGCGTTCGCCGCCGCCCTGCAGTGCCCGTTCGGCGGTTGCGGGGAGTGCAATGCCTGCAGGACGTCGATGTCGGGTGCGCACCCCGACGTGACGCTGGTCAGGACCGAACAGTTGTCGATCGGCGTCGACGAGATCCGTGACCTCGTGCGCCGGGCCGCCATGACGCCGACTCTCGGCAGGTTCCAGGTGCTCGTCGTCGAGGACGCGGACAGGGTGACCGAGCGGGGCGCCGACGCGCTGCTGAAGAGCATCGAAGAGCCGGCAGCCCGCACGGTGTGGCTGCTGTGCGCCCCGACTGCCGACGACGTGGTGGCGACCATCAGGTCGCGCTGTCGCAAGGTCGAGCTGAGCACTCCCACCGAGGAAGCGATCTCGGAACTGCTGCACCGCCGCGACGGCGTGCCCGCCGACCTCGCGGCCTTCGCCGCCCACGTCTCCCAGGGCCACATCGGCAGGGCCCGCGCGCTCGCCCGCAGCGAGGCGGCCCGCGCGCGCCGCCTCGAGATCCTCGGCCTGCCCGCCACCCTCACGTCGTTGGGCGCCTGTCTCTCGGCCGCCGCGAGCGTCGTCAAGACTGCATCGGACGAGGCGTCGTCCATCACCGCCGAGCTCGACGTCCGGGAGAAGGCCGAACTGTCGGAGGCGCTGGGAATGGGGACGAAGGGCGCGAAGCCCCGCAACGTCCAGGCAGCCCTGCGCGACCTCGAGGACCAGCAGAAGGCGAGGGCCAAGCGCCTGCAGCGCGACGCGCTCGACAGGGTGCTCACCGAGCTGACCTCGTACTACCGCGACGTGCTCGTGCTGCAGACCCGCGCCGGTGCGGCGCTGGTCAACACGGAGTTCGCCGAGCCGCTGGGCTCGCTCGCGGCGCGCACCACACCGGCCTCGACGGTGCGCAGGCTCGACGCCATCCTCGACTGCAGGACGGCGCTGGAGACCAACGTGGCGCCCCTGCTCGCCATGGAGGCGCTCATGATCGCCCTCTCCGCGGGGTAGGTGTCGTCAAGACAGCAGGTCACGCGCCGAAAAACGCGTGCGGACTGGGGCGCCTCGCTCCCGTGTCGCTCGAACGGGTTACCGGCATAGGGTGGTTTGCTAATGGTGACGCTTTGTCTGCAGGAAGGATCTCCCGGTGACCGAGTGGCGCGACCCCGAACACCCGGTGCCCAACCCCGAGCCCGCTCCGGGCGTCAGGTGGGCGCCTGGTCAGCAGCCAGTGGATGACCAGCAGGACGATGCCGCCGACCCGCGGCACGTCGTCGCCGATCCCCAGCCAGAGGTTCCTCCGGCCGACGAGACAGTGACGCAGCCCGCCGCGCCCGACCCGGTCGCCGAGCCGGCACCCGTCGCGGAGGCGGCGCCGGTGGCAGAACCGGCCGTCGCCGAGCCCCGGACTGAAGCGCAGTCGCCCGTCGTGGACGCAGGACCCGCCCCCGTGGCGGCCGAGCCCGTGACAGCCGAGGCCGACCAGCGAGCCCCGGTCGTCGAGCAGGCTCCAGCACGGCCCGCCTACACGCCGGTCCCGCCGCCGCGCGCCCCGCAGTTCGAGGCTCCCACGCCTGCTCCCGAAGTGCCCGCCGCCGAGGTCACCGCCCCGACGACGGGCCTGGGCAGCGGATGGGCGGCCCAGGTGCCGTCCGACAGGGCGGTGAGCCAGCCGACGCCGCCGTCCAGCGGGATCTTCCGCGACGACTCGACGTACGCCGAGCCCGAGTCACAGGACCTCTCCGACGAGGCGAGGAAGCTCGCAGCGGAACGCGCCGCACGGCGTGAGGCGCGCGAGGCGGCCCTGGCCTCGACCGCTCCCGTCGCGGTGGCAGCGCCCGCTCCGGTCGTCGTCCACAAGCGCACCAACGACAGGTTCTTCGGCTCTCTCGGGCTGTTCCTGCTGCGGTTGGTCGTGGCGGCGATCTTCGTCGTCCGCGGGCTCAACGTCCTCGCCAACCTCGAGGCCGCGCAGCAGCAGTTCGCGGCGACAGTCATCCCGTACCCGCAGATCATGGCCATCGTCACCGGCGTCGGCTGCCTGCTGATCGCGCTGTCGCTCGTGCTCGGCCTGCTCACGCGGGTCGCGGGCCTCGGCATCGTGCTGATCGCCGGGGGTGTGCTGGCCTTCGTCCTGTGGGGTCCGTGGAGCCCGTTCGTCGCGGGCCAGCCCGGCTTCATCGGCGAGTACGAACTGCTCCTGGCAGCCGTCGGCCTGCTCTTCCTGCTGATCGGCGGTGGCGGTTGGAGCGTCGACCGCAGCTTCCGTTCCGGCAGGGAGCGCGACCGGGCAGAACGTGATCGCGCGGAGCGTGATCTGGAGGCCTGAGTCTCCTCACTCAGCGCCTGTGAGGCACGCGCCGGCACGCTGGCTGGGTCACGTCCCTCTTGGCCCAGCCTCTAGGCTGGCCGCGTGGTTCGGAAGGGACGCGCTCTCGCGACTGTGCTCGCCGGCGTGCTCGCGCTGGCAGGCTGCACGTTTCCGACCATCACGCCCAAGCAGACCCCGACACCGACGCCGACAGACGTCGCCGGGATCCAGGTGTCCTCGATCCCCGGCAAGGCCGTCGACCGTCCGTCGTTCCCCGATTCCGGCGCCCGGCCCACGGGGTTCGTGGCGGCGCCGCGCGGTGAGGGTCTCGCCGGCTACCTGGACCAGCGCCTGGAGTGGAGGGGTTGCGCCAACGGGACCGAGTGCGCCGACGTCGTCGTGCCCCTCGACTACTCCAACCCCCAGGGCCAGGCGATCACCCTCGCGCTCAGACGGCGCGAGGCGACTGTCCAACCCAGGCTCGGGACGCTGTTCCTCAATCCCGGCGGGCCGGGTTCGCCCGGGCAGTGGATGGTCGACTCGTTCGACAGGAAGGGCCTCGAACAGTACGACCTGGTGGGCTGGGATCCCCGGGGGACGGGGGCTTCGACCCCGGTGCGCTGCTACGGCAGCGCGCAGACCGACGCCTTCAACGGCCTCGACTCCTCTCCCGACGACCCGACCGAGCGCGCGGAACTGCTGAGGGGCGCCTACGACTTCGCGAAGGCGTGCTGGGATCACAGCGGCGTGCTGCTCGAACACATCTCCACGATCGAGACTGTGCGTGACCTCGACCTGCTGCGGGGCCTGCTGGGCGACGAGAAGCTGCACTACTTCGGCTACTCGTACGGCACCCAGATCGGCGCCACCTACGCCGAGCTGTTCCCGTACCGGGTGGGAAGGCTGGTGCTCGACGCCGCCGTCGACATCACGGGGAGCGACGAGGTCATCCAGGCGCAGGGCTTCGACCTGGCGCTCGGCAACTTCGCCGAGTGGTGTGCGGGACAGCGGTGCTCCCTGGGCGCCAGCCGTGACGAAGTGCTGACGACCATTACCGGGCTGCTCGACAGGCTCGATCCGTCCCCGCTGGACGTCAACGGGCGCAGCCTCACCCAGTCGCTGGCGATGCTGGGGATCGCCGGCATGTTGTACGGCGGGACGAAGGCGTGGCCCGCTCTCGCCGTCTCGATCGCCGCCGCCCTGAAGGGTGAGGGCCGCTGGTTGCTGCTGGGTGCCGACGAGTTGAACTCCCGCAACGAGGACGGCAGCTACGGCTCGATGTTCTACGCGTTCCCGGCGATCCACTGCCTCGACGAGCCCGACGAGGGGGTCGTGGACGCCGACCTGAGCTGGACCGAGGACCAGGCGAAGGCGCCCATCTTCGGCAAGTACTTCGGCCCGCAGTACGCGTGCGCGGTGTGGCCGGTCCGTCCGGCCCCGCAACTCGACCTGCGGGGCGTCGGAGCCGACCCGATCGTCGTCATCGGCGGCACCGGCGACAACGCGACCCCGTACCAGCAGGCGGTCTCGATGGCGAAGAAGCTCGACTCGGGAGTGCTGGTGACGTTCAAGGGAGAGGGCCACGGCACCTACGGCAACGGCAAGTCGGCCTGCGTCGACTCGTTGGTGGTGGACTACCTCGTCCGCGGCAAAGTCCCCCGCGACGGCGTCACCTGTTCCTAGCCGGTCGTCCGGTTCGGCGTGCCCGGCACCGACCCCCTATAGTTGTGCCGCGGTCGAGAGACCCCGCCGCTGTAGCTCAGTCGGCAGAGCGGCTCACTCGTAATGAGCAGGTCTCGGGTTCGATTCCCGACAGCGGCTCCGACCAGAACCCCCGTCCACAAGGGCGGGGGTTTCGCCTGTCCCGGGGAAGGCATTGACGATCCCGACGGGGAAGAGGATGGTTGTCGCCGTAGATGGGTCCCGCAGGGCTTGGTGCGCCGGCTGCTGTTTCAACCGGCGCACCCCACCATCGCGCATCGCCCGGGCGGCAACTCTTGGTGGGTCCCGCAGGGACACCTAGCCCCTACCCACTTCCCCCTGTGAGCCATTCATGGCACCACCGCTTTGATTGCGGCGGGGTGGTGTCGGGTACCGAACCGTAGGGCGCTGGGCCCACCCCGTCCACCCGGCGCCCGCCCGGGCGGCCCCTCGCTGACTGTGGGGGTGAGGCAGGGGCCGCCTGCGGCAGGCCCTGCAACCACCAGTTGGAGTGATCACCCCGGCGGGTGCCGACGTCCCTACACTGGCGGCTTCACGGCGGCGGCGCCGCTTCCACACCCCCGAGAGACGATGCGCGACGGACAACCCAGCCACACAGCTCTCGGTGCCGCGAGGCACCGGGCGGTGCACCAGGACCTCGACCACGCGAGGATCTTCCGCGACCCGCTCGCGTGGCGCATCCTCGGTGCCGACAAGGACGACGTGCTGGCCGAGGCACCAGCGCACTCCCCGCTGCGCACGTTCATCGCCGCACGGCATCGGGTGGCAGAGGACGCTCTCGCGGAGGCGGCCGCTGCCTGCACCCGCCAGGCGGTGGTGCTCGGCGCCGGCCTCGACACCCTCGCCTACCGCAACGCGAACCCGGCGCTGAGGGTCTTCGAGGTCGACTTCCCGGCGACGGGCGAGTGGAAGCTCGAACGTCTCGCGCAGGCCGCCATCCCGGTGCCCGCGACGATGACACAGGTCGGGGTCGATTTCGAGGACGACGGCTTCCTCGACGCGCTGGCGGGCAGCGGCTTCAAGCCCGACGCGCCCGCCTTCTTCATCTGGCTCGGAGTGGTCGCCTACCTGACGAGGGACGCCGTCAAGGCGACGCTGGCGGCTGTGGCGTCCCTGCCGTCCGCCGAACTCGTCTTCGACTACCCGACCCCGCGGTCCGAGGACTCGGCGCGCGCGGAACTCGCCGCTCGCGTCGCGCGCGCCGGCGAGCCCTTCGCGTCGACCTTCGAGCCCGACGAGATGCGGCTCAAGCTCGACCACCTGGGCCTCGAGATCGTGGACGAGGTCGATCGGGACGAGATCCGCAGCAGGTTCCTCGGCCTCAGGGCCGACGGCAGGCAGTCGACGGGCGCCAGGATCCTCCACGTCCGCACCGCGTAGGGCCGAGGCAGCGAGTCAACAGCGGACGGCGCCAGTCACTCCTGAGGCGAGTCGTCGGAGGGGTGCCCGGACGGTGCCGCGCCCCGCGTCCACTCGGCGACCTCCCAGCGCTTGGTGCGGGCCAGCGAGTACAACCGCGGCTCGGGATTCACTGCGACCGGGTGCCCGAGCAGCTGCAACCAGGAGGCGTCGGCGAGCGAATCGCCGTAGCCGTAGGAGTGGGCGAGGTCGATGCCCGTCGCCTGGGCGTACTGCTTGAGCCACGCCGCCCTCGCCTCTCCCACGATGGGAGGGGACGAGAGGAAGCCCGTCAGCACGCCGTCGCGTGAGTGCAGCCCTGTCGCCACGACCTCGTCGAACCAGGGCGCCAACACCTCCGCGAGCAGGTCGACGCCGCCGGTGACGAGGACGGTGCGATGCCCCGCCGCGCGATGCTCCTCGACGCGCGCGAGCGCTTCGGGCAGGACGTGCGCGCGCAGCCGGCGTCCGACGCTGCCGGAGACGAGACGCTGGACGTCGGTGACCTTCATGCCCTTGTGCAGGCGCAGGAAGGTGCGGATGAACTCGCTGCGGTCGCGCCGCTCGGCGCCGAGCAGGCGCGGCAGCCGTCCCATGATGCGCGTCACCTCGCGCGGCCACAGGGCCGCGCCGTGGTCGGCCTGCCGCAGCCACAGGTACTGCTGGACGAGGTTCGCCCGCAGCACTGTGCCTTCGAGGTCGAACAGGGCCAGCACCCCCGGGCGCTCGGGAAGGGCCTTCGCCGGCCTCCTCGTGGCGCTGCCGCGTTGCGCAAATGCCCTGGTCCGCGACGTGATCGAGGGGAGGTGGACGTCCTGCAGGTAGTGCTCCCAGTCGATGGTCCTGATGTCGAAGCGCTGGTCGGTGTCTGCCAGGAGGGCGTCGAGTTCACGCGTCCGGCTGTCGTCGAACAGCACCTCGGACTGCACGTACGCGCGGTAGAGCTCCGAGAACTGACGCAGCACGCCGAGCGAGTCGCGCGCCGACTCCAGCGAGTCGATCAGGCGTCGGGTGCCCTTGGTGCCCGGCAGCCGGGCCAGCACTCCGGCGGCCGCCCGTGCCTCAGCCTCGCGGCGCTTGAGGGCGCCTTCGAAGCTGATGCTGCCGGGGAACTGCCACGGCGGGACCGACACCGGGCCGTCGGCGGCAGGGACCGGGTGGTCGGTGAAGAACTGCCTGATGTTGTCCACCATGACGTGCAGCGGGAGCGGGTTGGAGGTGCCCGAGGTCACCTGGAAGTAGCGCGCCCGCCCCGGCTCCGCCTCGGTGGCGCCCGCCGCCAGCACCGCGTTGACGACGAAGTCGACGGGCACGATGTCCAGCACGCTGTCGGGCAGCGCGGGGAAGTCGGGCAGTTGGCCGCGGCCGTACGCGATGATCAGGGGGTCGGCGACCTTGAAGCCGTCGATCCAGCCCGGGTAGGGGTGCAGCAGCGCGCTCTCGATGATCGACGGACGCACGACGCTCAGCCGGTGCCCGTTCGCGGCCCACTGCTGCTCGGCGATGCGCTCGGCGAGGGCTTTGGTGAGCGTGTAGGCGTCGGTCCAGCCGAGGCTCTCGGCCCGGGCCCTGCCGTGCTCGACGAGCTGGCTGTCCACCCATTTCTGCCGGGCCGCCTCGGTGGCCTCGGCGACCGCGCGCGGGCCGACCTTGCCGACCTGCTTGCGCGCCTCCCGCAGGAAGCGCCGCAGCTCGGCCGGACGCCGCGACCTGAAGTCGATCCGCTCCCTGGCGCTGGTCGCCGCGCGTTCCTCGGCCTCCACGTCGACGTCGTGCTCGACGGGTCCTTCGGTGACGAGGCCCTTGCGGGCGCCGTTGACGTACGCGGTCGAGACGTGGACGACGTGAGGGTCTGCGCCTGCCGCGAGCAGCGCCCGGTACAGCCTGGACACGCCCGTCACGTTGGTGGCGAAGGCCTTGTCGATCGGGTCGTCGAAGTTGACCGACGACGCCGAGTGCAGCACCAGGTCGAGCTTCTCGGGTTCGGGGCCGAGGTCTCCCAGGCCGCCTTCGACGACCCGCACCCTCTCGTTGAAGAGCCGGCGGGCCGTCTCCTCGCCCACCGTCTCCTTCCAGCGCGAGAACACCGACTTCCGCAGCAGGTTCTCCGCTCGTTGGGCGGCGCTGAGGCTGCCCTTGGGGCGCGCCAGCAGCGTAATGGTCGTGTCGGGGTGGCTGCTGAGCAGCCGTTCGAGGATCGCCTGGCCGACGAAGCCGGTGCCGCCGGTGAGCAGGATGCTGGAGTTCCCGAGCTCGATGCTCATGCTGTCATGCCCCCGCCGGTCGACCCCTGCCTCCGGCACTCGGCGGTGCGGGGCGTCGCGTCCGGCACCGCGAACCCGAGCGCCGGGCGCGGCGTCGTCCTCGGTCTCCTGGGTGCTGGGGTGGCACGCGGGTTCAAGCGGCTCTCCTGGGGTCCGTCGCACGTCGGGAGGGCGCGGCACGCCTCGCCGTCGTCCTCGAGCCGACGCTAGCACCGGGCGACGCCCCAACTCCTGCCTCGGGCGTCACGATGGGACCGCCGGGGGTGGGCATGTCTGCTCATCGCCGGCCCTTCACGGCGGGCCGGACCGCCGTGATGGGCCGGTCGCCGACCTATCGCGCGAAGACGTTGTTGCCGACGGCGAAGACGTTGCCGGGGTCGACGGCCTTCTTCAGGGAGCGGACGGCCTCGATCGACTCGGGGCTGGAGACCCTGTCGACGAAGCCCTTGCGGAGCTTGCCGACGCCGTGGTGGTGGGAGATCGAGCCGCCGGCGTCCATGATCGCCGCCCTGATGTTCCGCTCCATCTCGGCGAACTTCTCCTCGCCGTGCTCGACGCCGCGGTGGTAGAGGCCGTGGGTGAAGTAGATGCAGACGCCCGTGTGGTACATCTGCGTGATGCGCGGCGAGGTGAACGGCTTCCCGGGGAAACCCAGCCGCCGGTGCTCGGAGTTGGCGACCCGCTCGACCGCCGCGCAGACGTCGTGGATCCTGTCCCACGGCACCGTCGTCTCGTACGTCTCGCCGATGATGTAGTAGTCGGCCAGGAAGTCGCGGATGTAGGCGATGCCGTAGGTCAGCATGTAGCCGCGCTCGCCGTTGGCCGAGCCGCCCGACACACCGCCGAACTTCTTCGCCGTGCTGGAGACGACCTTCTCCTGCATGGCGACCTCGTCGGCGGTGCCCTCAAACACCATCGTCGCCGCGACCATGGTGTGCGGATCGAAGCCCTTGATGCGGGTGACGAAGAGCTGCTCGACCTTGCTCTTCAGGACGTGGCTGCCGGTCGGCTCCGCCTTGAGCGACTGCCCGAGCCTGAATTGGGTGTTGTCCACCAGCCTGACGCTCGCCGGCTTGGCGCCCGTCCGGTTCAGGGCCTCCATGAAGCCGACGCCGCGCCGCCAGTCGGCGAAGATCACCGACCCGTACTTCTTCACCTCGGGCAGTTCGTGGACGTGGATGACCGCCTTGGTGATGAGGCCGAGGTTGCCCTCGCTGCCGAACAGCGCCTTCTGCAACTGGATGCCCGGCGACTGGCGCGGCGAGGAGTAGAGCTGCTCGATAGTCCCGGCGGGGGTGACCAGCGTGATGTTCTCGACGAGGTCCTCGATGTTGCCGTACCGGTTCTTCTTCATGCCGGACGCGTTCGTGGCGATCCAGCCGCCGAGCGTCGACAGTTCGACGCTGTCGGGCTCGTGGCCACAGGTGAGCCCCTCGTCGGCCAGCAGTTCCTCGAGCCGGCTGCCGAGGATGCCGGCCTGGACGGTCGCCGTCATGTTGGCGCGGTCGATCGACTCGATGGCGTCGAGGTGCTTCATGTCGACCGACACGACCATGCGGGTCTCGCCCGGTGGCACGAGCAGCGCGCTGGACACGTTGGTGCCGCCGCCGTACGGGATCAGGCACACGTCGTGCTCGGCGGCGAGGGTGACGAGGCGCCGGCAGTCGGCCTCGCTCTCGGGCCAGACGACCAGGTCGACTGTCCTGTCGAGATCCTCGAACAGCACCCTGGAGACCTCTTCGGTGGTGGTCTGCCCGTGGCTGTGCAGCAGCCGCTGCCTGTCGTCGGTGGTGAACTGGGACTGCTGCATGGACTCCGCCAGCGCCGCGAGGAAACCTTCGTTGCGGTTGACGGGCGTGACCTTGGGCTGGGCGGTCTCGGGACGGGTGGACGTGTAGTCGACCGAGACGTCCAGCACCCCGTCCACGAAAGGAATGAGGTACGGCATCCTGAAGCCGCAGAGGTTGTAGCGGGACCCGGTCATCTCGACGCTGCGGTCGGGGTGGACGAAGAGCTTGGTGTCCTTGAAGCCCCAGCGGTGGTCCCACACCGTCGGGTCGAGCGCGGAAGTGTCGCGGTTCAGCGATTTGTCAGCCATGTACGCCTGTCCTTGCGTCCCGCCGCGGTATCCGCCGAGGCTCTCGATGTGCCGCGCCGCCGGGCGGTCGCGGTGCCTGCAGCGTAGATGAACCCTTTCCCGGCGGTCGAGCGTGTCGAGACGCGCGTCCGTGTCGTGGACTCGGCCGGTGGACCCCCTTCGCCTCGCCGCAGCGCCG
>JAEWIK010000343.1 GCA_023387135.1 Actinomycetes bacterium
GTGACGATCAAGAACGTCGAGGTGGCCATCGCCGACAAGGCGTGGGACGACCGTCGCGTCACCCCGCAGGTGCCCGAGTGGCACTCGCTGAAGACGGTGGCCGTGGTCGGCTCGGGCCCGGCCGGCCTGGCGGTGGCCCAGCAGCTCACCCGGCAGGGACACACCGTGGTCGTCTACGAGCGTGCCGACGCGATCGGCGGCCTGCTCCGCTACGGCATCCCCGAGTTCAAGATGGAGAAGAAGGTCCTCGACCGCAGGCTCAAGCAGATGCGGCTGGAGGGCACTGTCTTCAAGCCCGGCGTGAACATCGGCGTCGACCTCACCGGCGAGCAACTGCGTGAGCGTTTCGACGCGGTGGTGCTGGCCATCGGGTCGACGGTCGCGCGCGACCTGCCGGTCCCCGGACGCGAGCTGGCAGGCATCCACCAGGCGATGGAGTTCCTGCCGCAGGCGAACCGCGTCGCCCTCGGTGAGGAGGTGCCCGGCCAGATCCTCGCCACCGGCAAGGACGTCGTCATCATCGGCGGCGGTGACACGGGTGCCGACTGCCTCGGCACCGCCATCAGGCAGGGCGCCCGGACGATCACGCAGTTGGAGATCATGCCGACGCCGCCCGCCGATCGACCGGTCAACCAGCCGTGGCCCACCTACCCGATGGTCTACCGGGTCTCGTCGGCGCACGAGGAGGGTGGCGAGCGGCTCTACTCCGTCTCCACCACCGAGTTCACCGACGACGGCGACGGACGGGTCGCAGGCCTGCGGATCACCGAGGTCGCCATGGCCGGTGGCAGGTTCGAGCCCGTCGAAGGCTCGGAGAGGGTAGTTCCCGCGCAGCTGGTGCTGCTGGCGATGGGCTTCACCGGGCCGCAGCGCGAGGGCCTTGTCGAGCAGCTGGGAGTCGATCTCGATCCGCGCGGCAACATCGCCCGCGACGCCACCTTCGCGACCGACGTGCCCGGAGTGTTCGTGTGCGGGGACGCCGGTCGCGGCCAGTCGCTGATCGTCTGGGCCATCGCCGAAGGTCGTGCCTGCGCGCACGAGGTCGACGCGTTCCTGCAGGGATCCTCGCCGCTTCCCAAGCCGATCCTGCCCACCGACCGTCCGTTGGTCGTCGGCTGACACCGCGACGCGCCGGAAGGTGTGCGGACGGCGCGAGTCGCCTGCCGGATGTGTCGCCGGGCGGAGTTAGGGTGGGTACCCGCTGTCTTCCCCCGGCGACATTGAACCTGCACGTCAGCGATTTCTGGAGGTCGTAGTCAACTCGTGTCCGCTGGGTCCTTCGTCCATCTCCACAGCCACTCCGAATACTCGATGCTGGACGGCGCCGCGCGCCTGAAAGACCTCGTGAAGAGCTGCGAGCAGATGCAGATGCCGGCTCTGGCGATCACCGACCACGGCAACCTCTTCGCCGCCTACGAGTTCTACAAGGCCGCCAAGGGCAGCTCGGTCCGTCCGATCATCGGGCTGGAGGCGTACCTCACGCCCAAGACCCACCGCAGCGAGCGCAAGCGCGTGCAGTTCGGGGACGGCACCGGCGACGACGTGGCGTCCAAGGGCGCGTACACCCACATGACCATGTGGGCGAGCGACTCCGAGGGCATGCACAACCTGTTCCGGCTGAGCTCGATGAGCTCGCTGGAGGGCTTCTTCTACAAGGCGCGCGCCGACCGGGAACTGCTCCACAGGTACTCCAAGGGGCTGATCGCCACCACCGGCTGCCCGTCCGGCGAGGTGCAGACCTACCTGCGGCTCGGGCAGTACGACCAGGCGCTCGCCTCGGCCGCCGAGTTCCGTGACATCTTCGGCAAGGACAACTTCTACGTCGAGCTGATGGATCACGGCCTCGACATCGAGACCAGGGTCAGGGCGGACCTGCTGCGGATCGCCAGGGAGCTCAACCTGCCGCTGGTCGCCACCAACGACCTTCACTACGTCCACTCCCACGACGCCGAGGCGCACGACGTGCTGCTGTGCGTCTCTGCGGGGGCGAACAAGGACACCCCCAACCGGTTCAAGTTCGACGGCAACGGCTACTACCTGAAGTCGCCGGAGGAGATGCGGCACCTGTTCGCCGAACTGCCGGAGGCCTGCGACAACACCCTCGCCATCGCGGAGCGCTGCCACACCGTGTTCGACGAGGGCATGGGCACCTACATGCCGCGCTTCGACGTGCCGGCGGGGGAGAGCGAGTCGAGCTGGTTCGTCAAGGAGGTCGACCGCGGCCTGGAGGCCCGGTTCCCCGACGGCGTCCCCGACTACGCCAGGGAACAGGTCGCCTTCGAGGAGAAGGTGATCATCGAGAAGGGCTACGCGGGCTACTTCCTGGTGGTCGCCGACTTCATCAACTGGGCGAAGAACCACGGCATCAGGGTGGGTCCGGGCCGTGGTTCGGGCGCCGGATCCATGTGCGCCTTCGCCATGCGGATCACCGACCTCGACCCGGTGCCCCACGGGCTCTTCTTCGAGCGCTTCCTCAACCCGGAACGTCCGTCGATGCCCGACTTCGACATCGACTTCGACGAGCGCCGGCGCGGCGAGGTCATCAGGTACGTCTCGGAGAAGTACGGCGACGACAGGGTCTGCCAGATCGTCACCTACGGCACCATCAAGGCCAAGCAGGCCATCAAGGACGCGGGCCGCGTGCTGGGCAAGCCGTTCGGCCTCGGCGAGCAGTTGACCAAGGCCTTCACCCCGCCCACGCAGGGCCACGACGTGTCGCTCGCGGACGTGTTCAACGAGAACCACGAGCGTTACGCCGAGGGCGGCGAGTTCAGGGCTCTGTACGCCGCCGACCCCGAGGTGCGCGAGGTGGTCGACACAGCGCGCGGCATCGAAGGGCTCAAGCGGCAGTGGGGGGTGCACGCCGCCGGCGTCATCATGTCCTCCCACCCGCTGATGGACATCGTCCCCATCATGAAGCGGGAAGCCGACGGCGCCATCATCACCCAGTTCGACTACCCGGGCTGCGAGGCCCTCGGCCTGGTCAAGATGGACTTCCTGGGGCTGCGCAACCTCACGATCCTCGATGACGCGCTGGCGAACGTGAGGTCGAACCGCGGGATCGAGATCGACCTCGACGCGCTCTCGAAGGACCCGACCGACCCCGCCACCTACGACCTGCTCTCCCGGGGTGACACCGTGGGAGTGTTCCAGTTCGATGGCACCGGCTACCAGGCTCTCTGCCGGCTCATGAGGCCCGACAAGTTCGCCGACATCACCGCCCTCGGCGCGCTCTATCGTCCGGGCCCGATGGGCACCAACACCCACAACAAGTACGCCAACCGCAAGAACGGCGTCGAAGCTGTCACGCACATCCACCCCGAACTGAGCCAGGAACTCGACCGCCTGCTCGGTGAGACCTACGGCCTGCTGGTGTACCAGGAGCAGGTCATGAAGATCGCGCAGGACCTGGCCGGCTACACCCTCGGCGCCGCAGACCTGCTGCGTCGCGCCATGGGCAAGAAGAAGAAGGAGGTGCTGGACGCCGAGTTCGCCAACTTCGAGAAGGGGATGAAGGCGAACGGCTACTCCGACGGCGCCATCGCCGCCCTGTGGGAGACGATGGTCCCGTTCTCGGCGTACGGCTTCAACAAGTCGCACGCCGCCGCGTACGGGATGGTGTCGTACTGGACCGCCTACCTGAAGGCCAACTACCCGACCGAGTACATGGCGGCGCTGCTGCAGTCGGTGAAGGACGACAAGGACAGGTCGGCGGTCTACCTCGCGGAGTGCCGGCGCATGGGGATCAGGGTGCTCGCCCCGGACGTCAACGAGTCGGAGGGCATGTTCACCCCCGTCGGCGAGGACATCAGGTACGGCCTGGCGGCCATCCGCAATGTCGGCGAGAACGTCGTGCGCGGCATCGTCGAGGCGCGCACCGACCACGGCAAGGCGCCGGACTTCAACACCTTCCTCGACCACATCCCGTTGGTCGCCTGCAACAAGCGGGTCATCGAGTCGCTCATCAAAGCGGGAGCCTTCGACTCGATGGGCCACACCAGGCGCGCGCTCATGGAGGTGTTCGAGCGCCGGGTGGACGAGGTGATCGACCTCAAGCGCAACCAGGCCAACGGGCAGGACGACCTGTTCGGGGACGCACAGACCGTCGACCTGGTGTCCAGCCCCGTCCCTGACCTGCCGGAATGGGACAAGCGGGTGAAGCTCGGCTTCGAGCGGGAGATGCTCGGCCTCTACGTGTCAGACCACCCGCTGCAGGGGCTGGAGCACATCCTGGAGGCGCAGCGCGACCTGAGCATCGGCATGCTGAGGTCGGACGAGGGCCCGCGCGAGGGCATGTACAACATCGCGGGCATGATCACGCAGGTGGTGCGCAAGCAGACCAAGGCCGGTGAACTCTGGGCGATCGTCACGGTGGAGGACCTCGAGTCCGCCGTCGAGGTGCTGCTGTTCCCGAAGGTCTACCAACTCGTCGCGACCTCCCTTGTCACCGACACCGTGGTGCGCATCAAGGGCAGGGTGCGGCTGCGGGACGACTCCATCGAGGTGCAGGGCAACGAGGTCCACTTCCCCGACATCAGCGAGGGCCCGTCGGGCCCGCTGGTGATCTCGCTCCCGGCCACCCGCTGCACGCCGACGGTGGTCGAGCAGTTGCGGGGCGTCCTGCGGGCTCATCCGGGCGGCACCGAGGTCAGGGTGAAGCTCATCAGCCAGGCGAACGGCTCCAAGACGTGGCGGCTCGACGACCAGTTGCGGGTGGCGCCGTCGCGTCCGCTCATGGCGGATCTGAAGGCCCTGCTGGGGCCGTCGTGCGTCAGCGTGTAGCGTTCCTGTCGTGACCACCACGCTGACC
>JAEWIK010000347.1 GCA_023387135.1 Actinomycetes bacterium
GTCGCTGCTAGCCTGCCAACGTTCACCACACCCTGCAGCACCGGCGAGGAGACATGGCGCCACGCAAGTCAGAGCGGATCATGAACCTCGCCATCTGCCTGCTGCTGGCCAGGAGGTTCGTCGACAAGGCCTACATCAGGGAAGCCGTCGAGGGCTACCACGGGCTGACCGACGCCGCCTTCGAGCGGTCGTTCGAGCGTGACAAGGACGAACTGCGCGAGCTGGGCATCCCGGTCGAGACCGGCAGCAACGACCCGCTGTTCCCCGACGAGGTCGGCTACCGCATCCGGCGCTCGCAATTCGAGCTGCCGCCGATCGAGTTCACTCCCGCCGAGGCGGCGGTGCTCGGCCTCGCCACCAGGGTCTGGGACGAGGCGACCCAGGCCGACCAGGCCGTCGCCGCGCTCGCCAAGCTGCGCGCGGCTGGGGTCGACCCCGACCCTTCGAGGGTGTCGGCGCTGGCGCCGTCGGTGGGCGCCCGCGAGCAGTCCTTCGCGCCGCTGTGGCGGGCGACGGCCGACAGCACCCCCGTCTCCTTCGGCTACCGCGGCGAGACCCGGCGCGTGCAGCCGTGGACGATGGCCTACCGCCAGGGCGCGTGGTACCTGCTGGGCTACGACCTCGACAAGGGCGACTCGCGCACCTTCAAGCTCGCCAGGGTCGACTCCGAGGTCCGCAGCATCGGGCGGCCCGGCTCCTTCACCCGTCCCGAGGTGGACGCCCGCGCCCTGCTCGACAAGCTGAAGCCGTCCCCGCCGGACTCCGAGGCGGTGCTCGCCATGAGGACCGACGGAGCCCCCGGCCTGCGGCGGGCCGGCACCGAGACCAGCACCGAGGTCTCGCTGCCCCCCGGCTACAGGGCGTACCGGGTGCCCTACTCCAGCCAGGCCGACTTCGTGGGCGAGATCTGCTCGCACGGGCCCGACGTGCTCGTGCTCGAGCCCGCCGGCCTGCGGGCAGCAGTGCTCGACCAGCTCAGGAGCGTCGCGGAGGGAGTGCTATGACCTCGTCCGACCAGGTGTCGCGGCTGCTCAACCTCGTGCCCTACCTGCAGCGGCGGGGCGGCAAGGCTGACCTCGCCGAGACCGCGGCGGTCTTCGGGGTCTCCACCGCGCAACTCGTGAGGGACCTCGACGTGCTGTGGTACTGCGGGCTGCCCGGCGGGCTGCCGGGCGACCTGATCGAGGTCGACCAGGAGGGCCTGGAGTCGGGGCACATCAGGATCAGCAACGCCGAGTACCTGTCGCGCCCGCTGCGGTTCACCCCCGACGAGGCGCTGAGCGTGATAGTCGCGCTGCAGGCCATCGGCGAACTGGCGGGGCCCGACATCGCCAGCGCCGTCGACTCCGCGCTCGCCAAGCTCGGTGCGGCCCAGGGCGAGGCGAGGCCCGCCGCCGTCGCCATCGCCGAGCAGACCGGCTCGACCGCCATGCGGCAGCGGCTCGCCGACGCCATCGAGGCGCGGCGCGTGGTGCGCCTCACCTACGACGGGCCCAGCCGCTCGCAGGTGACAGACGTGGAACCCGCACGGCTCGTGACCCGGGACGGCTACGCCTACCTGCAGGCGTGGAGCCTGGAACGCGGCGACTGGCGGACGTACAGGGTCGACAGGATCGCCGCCGTCGAACCGACTTCCACCCCCAGCGCCGACAGGGGAGAGCCCGAGCCGTTCACGACCGGCTGGCTCGAACAGCGCCCCGGCGCCGTCCCCGTCACCCTCGAGATCACCCCCGACGCCCGCTGGATCAGCGAGTACTACCCGGTCCGCGCCACGCGTCCCACCGCGCGCGGGTTGGAACTCGAACTGCTGGTCGCCGACCCGGTGTGGCTGCGGGCCCTGCTGCTCAGGCTGGGGACGTCGGTGGTGCGGGTCGAGCCCGCCGAACTGCTCGGGACCGCCGCCGAGGCGGCGGCCGAGGCACTGCAGCGCTACGCCGCGCTCGATGCCCCCGACGGGCCCGTGGACTAGGGTTCGGGTTCATGGTCTGGGTACTGGTGTTCGGACTGATAGCGCTGGGCGGGCTGGTCATGGTCGTCGCCTACGCGATCTGGCTCGCCCACAAGGCTGCCGATCTGCTGTCCGAATTGGAGATGCTCGGCACCCGGGCGAACGAACTCGCCGACATCCTCGGACGGGTCCAGCTCCCTGCCGGTCCGGCGGAGGAGTCGAACGGGTAGAGTTCCCGGCGTACATCTCACAGGAGGACGTCGAATGAACCTAGGTGGCTGGGAATGGGTCATCCTGGCCGTGGTCGCGCTGCTGCTCTTCGGCGGTACCCGCCTGGCGGGCATCGGCAAGAGCGCGGGTCGCGCCATCAGGGAGTTCAAGGAAGAGACCCAGGCAGGCAAGCAGCCGCCCGCCGTCAACCCGCCACCCGGCAACGGCCCGACCACCGGTTCTCAGGCCGAGACGGAGCGGAAGCCGGACACAGACGCCTGAGGATGGCCCGCCTCTCGCTCGGGTGGCTCCGTCCACCCACACCGGCTCCAGGCGGGGTGATGTCCCTGGCTGACCACCTCCGTGAGCTGCGCTACCGGCTCATCGTCTCGGTCCTCGTCATCGGGGTGGGGGCGATCCTGGCGGGGGTCTGGTACGAACCGCTCTACGGCGTCCTCATGCATCCCTAC
>JAEWIK010000372.1 GCA_023387135.1 Actinomycetes bacterium
TGCCGCGCGGCAGCGGCATCAAGATCAGGGAACAGGACGGACGCTCGGGCCTGGGTGCCATGCCCGACGACTACGCCGACGCCGTCATCGTCGACGCCTTCACCGGCTCGCAGGTCCCCGGCGAGCTCGCCACGGTCGAGTTCTTCGACGACGTCGCGCGGGTGCTGCGGCGCGCCGGCGTGGTGATCATGAACCTCGGCGACAGGTCCCCCTTCACGTGGGCGAGACGATGCATAGCCGCGCTGACCACGAGTTTCAGGTACGCGGGCGTGAGCGCCGAGGTGCCGGTGTGGAAGGGACGCCGGTACGGCAACATGGTCGCCGCCGCGTCGGCCCGACAGCTCCCGCTGCCCAGGATCGAACGCGAGCTCGCCAGGACGGCCTTCCCCTACAGGTTGCTGGCCGACAACGAGCTCGTCGACTGGATAGCGTCGGCGCCCGCGTTCACCGACGCGACCGCGCAGTCCTCGCCCGACGCCGTCGTCCGCGGCTGGCTGCGCTGAGCGCCGCCACGTCCTGCACCTGGGCTCGTCCGGTCCGGCCGCCCCCACTGGCTACTGTGTGCGCCATGAGCGCGCGTGACCAACTGATCGAGCACATCAAGAACCTCGCCGTCGTCCACGGCGAGGTGACCCTCGCGTCCGGGAAGAAGGCCGACTACTACGTCGACCTGCGCCGGGTGACCCTCGACGGGAGGGCGGCCCCGCTGGTCGGCGCGGTCATGCGCGACCTCGTGGCGGACTGGGAGTTCGACGCGGCCGGTGGGCTCACCCTCGGCGCCGACCCGGTGGCGGTGGCGATGCTGCACGACGCCGCGAAGTCCGGCGGGAGGCTCGACGCCTTCGTCGTCCGCAAGGAGGCGAAAGCCCACGGCATGCAGCGGCAGATCGAGGGCACCGAGGTGGCGGGGCGCCGGGTGCTCGTCGTCGAGGACACCTCCACGACCGGAGGGTCGGCGATGACCGCCGTCGATGCCGTGCGAGCCGCCGGCGGGACTGTCGTCGGGGTGGCTGTGATAGTGGACAGGAACACCGGGGCCAAGGAGCGGATCGAGGCGGAAGGGCTGGAGTACCGCCACGCCGTCGGCCTGGCGGAACTGGGACTGAGCTGACGCGGGGAGTCCCATTGCGGACGCCTGCCCCCTCTTCAATCAGCCCCCCAGCCGTTAGGCTGGCCGTGCTCACCGTCTCGAACGAAAGAAGCGCACAATGTGGGGTTTCCTGATCCTGCTGGTCATCATCGTGGGGATCGGCATCTACGCGGTCTCGCTCTACAACGGCTTCGTCCGCTCCCGCAACCTGATCCAGGAGTCGTGGCGCCAGATCGACGTCGAACTCAACCGCCGCTACGACCTGATCCCGAACCTGGTCGAGACGGTCAGGGGGTACGCCGCGCACGAGCGCAACACCCTCGAATCGATCACCTCGCTGCGCAGCCAGGCCGCGCAACTCGCCCAGCAGTCGGGCGGCGCCCCCACCCAGCAGCGTGCGCAGGTCGAAGAACAGCTCTCCGGTGCCGTCCGCAACCTGCTGGTGAGCGTCGAGGCATACCCCGACCTGAAGAGCAACCAGAACTTCCTCGAGCTGCAGCGCGAGCTGTCCTCCACCGAGGACCGCATCGCCGCCGGACGCCGGTTCTACAACGCCAACGTCCGCAACTACAACACGCAGGTCGAGTCGTTCCCGTCCAACATCCTCGCCGGGATGTTCAAGTTCGAGAAGGCCACCTACTTCGAGGTCAACGACCAGGCCGTCAGGCAGGCTCCGAGCGTGAGCTTCGGCGAGATCAGCGATCGCGGCGACTCGCCGCGTTCCGTCGAGCCCACGAACGCCGAGCTCGAGGCAGGGGCCGCCGCGGCGGGAGGGCTGCCCAACCCGCAGGCCTACCAGCAGGCTGACCCGATGGCCCCGCCGCCCGGACAGTTCCCGGAGCCCGCTCCCGCGCAGTTCCCGCAGGGACAGTTCCCGCCCGCCCAGTACCCGCCGCTGGAGCAGCAGCCTCCCGCCCAGTACCCGCCGGCAGCGCCGCCTTCCTACGGTCCCGGTGCCGAGCAGTACCCGCCGTCCTCCGGTTCGGGCTACGGGCAGCCGTCGCAGCAGCCGACGCCGCCCGAGCAGCCGCCCGCCCCGCCGAGCTACGGTCCTCCGCAGCAGCGCTGAGCGACAGTTCTTGCGCGAACGGCCCGCCGAGAGGCGGGCCGTTCGGCGTCCTAGAGGTGGTCGGCGAGGTAGCCGAGGGCGTCGGACGTCCCCGAGTTGAGCCGGAGCGTGGCGTACTTGTCGCCGCGGGTGAGGCCGCGGTTGATGATGACCACCGGCTTGCCGTCGTGGGCGGCGTGCCTGACGAAGCGCAGCCCCGACATCACCGCCAGCGAACTGCCAGCGACCACGAGGGCGTCCGCCTCGTCCACCAGCGAGAAGGCTGCCGCCACCCGCTCGCGTGGCACCGACTCCCCGAAGTAGGTGATGTCGGGTTTGAGGATCCCGCCGCACACCTCGCAGTCGGCGACGACGAAGTCCTGGGTCTGTTCGATGACGGCATCGGCGTCCGGGGCGATCTCGATGTCCGCGACCTCCTCCACCCGCTCCAGGAAGCCGGGGTTGAGCGCGAGCAGGCGCTCGTCCAGGTGGGCCCGGGTGATCCTGTGGCCGCAGGTCAGGCAGTACACCTCGTTGTAGTTCCCGTGCAGGTCGACAACCCGTTTCGAGCCTGCCTGCTCGTGCAGCAGGTCGACGTTCTGGGTGATGACGCCGACGACGATGCCGCGGGTCTCCAGGCCGGCCAGCGCGTAGTGGCCGAGGTTCGGCTGCCTGGCGTCGACGTGGTGCCAGCCGTAGTGGTTGCGCGCCCAGTAGTGGCGCCGGAAGTCGGGCTCGGAGACGAACTGCTGGTAGGTCATCGGATTGCGGGGCGGCGAATCGGGCCCGCGATAGTCGGGGATGCCGGAGTCGGTGGAGATGCCGGCGCCGGTGAGGGCGGTCCACCGCAGGCCCCGCAACAGCCGCGCCGCCTGCTGGAGTTCCGCAGGGCCGGCGGGCGGACGGACGTCGGGTCCGGAGGGCATCCAGCGGGACGGGCTGACCCGCGGCTTCGGGTCGGGCATCACGCCACGGGCGTCTCGTCGGTAGCTGCCGCCGCGCGGCGACGGGCGAGCACGTACTCGACGACCATCGGGACGACGGAGACCAGGACGATCGCCACCAGCACGGCGTCGATGTTGTGCTTGATGAAGTCGATCCTCCCGAGGAAGAAACCGAGCAGCGTGACGCCGACGGCCCACACCACGGCGCCGATGCCGGTCCAGGTGATGAAGTGCCTGAAGCTCATGCCCGCGGCGCCCGCCACCATCGTGATGAAGGTGCGGACGAACGGGACGAAGCGGCCCAGCACGAGGGCCTTCGAGCCGTAGCGTTCGAAGAAGGCATGGGTCTGGGCGAGGTGCTTGAGCGAGAAGATCCTTCCGATGAAGCCCTGGCGCGGCTTGAAGAGCCACGGTGAGAGGCTCTTGCCCACCCAGTAGCCCGCGACATTGCCGAGGATGGCGGCGACCACCAGCACGAGCATGGAGAGTGCCAGCACGGCAGGCTTGTCGAGGTCGCCGAAGCGGATGATCGGGGCGTCGTTGGCGATGAACATGCCGACGGCGAACAGCAGCGAGTCACCCGGGAGGACGGGGAAGATCGCGCACTCGATGAAGATGATGAGGGCGGCTCCCCAGAGCGCCCAGTTGCCGAGGGACGTCAGCAGGAACTCGGGATCGAGCCAGTCGGGCAGCAGCAGCGGGAGCAGGGCGGGCTCGAGCAGGAAGTTCACAGTGACTCAGGGTACCTTGGCGCCCATGGAGCCACTCGACGAGGAAGCGCTGGTAGCTCCCAGCAGCCCCGGCGTCGGCCCGCACCCCTTGCCCTGGCCCGACGACCCGCGGCTGGATCCCGACTTGCTGGCCGACGGCGACCGCCGCAACGTCGTGGACGGCTACCGCTACTTCTCCCTGGACGCGATAGTCGCCGACCTCGACCTGCGGCGGCACGACCTGCACGTCGCGATCCAGAACTGGGAGCACGACTTCAACATCGGGTCGATAGTGCGGACGGCGAACGCGTTCAACGTCGCCGGCGTCCACATCGTCGGACGGCGGCGCTGGAACCGGCGCGGCGCGATGGTCACCGACCGCTACCTCCACGTCACCCACCACGAGTCGGTGGCCGGTCTCGCAGAGTGGGCGGCGTCGGCAGGGGTCTCGCTCATCGGCGTCGACAACCTTCCGGGATCGGTCAGGCTGGAGGGCTTCCGGCTGCCACGGCGCACGTGCCTGGTCTTCGGCTCTGAGGGTCCCGGCCTGACGGCGGAGATGGTCGAGGCCTGCGAGGCGCTGGTGTCGATCACCCAGTACGGTTCCACGCGCTCGCTGAACGCGGGCGCGGCGGCGGCGATCGCCATGTACCACTGGGCGCTGCAATGGGCAGACGGTGCCGCGGGTCGGCCTGGCCCTCCTCCTGCTGCCGACGCGACCTGAGGGTGGGGCCGGCCGCCCCGGCTAGCATGGCGGCGTGAACGGCGACGAGTTCGGCATCTACTACCGGGCGGAGCTCGCCCAGGCGAGGGTCGCCGCGGCACGCCGGGGGATCGCCTGGCGGCTGGGCTCGACGGTGTTCCTCATCCTCCTCGAGCTGGTGCTCTGGTACTCCTTCCCCGAGGTGCTCGCCCAGTCGGGGCCGTGGCTCGTCGGCTCGACGGCCGTCGTCGGTGTCGCCTACCTCGCCTACGAGGGCTTCAGGTTCTTCCAGGCGCGGTCCGAAGCGGCCAGGGTGCCGCCCTCGCTCGCCATCGGGCTCAACCGGGACGGCATGCTCATCGGCGAGCGGTGGTACCCGTGGGGCCAGATCGGTTCGCTCGTCGTCCGTCCGGGACGGTTGGGGTCGTCGTCACGGCTCGTCGCCACCGGGCGGGACGCCAGCACCGAGCAGGTGCTGATCGACTACACCGACGTGCTGCCCGCCTCGCTCGACTCGGCGGTGGTGGCGCTCTCCGGCGGCAGGGCCCGCGTCGACCTGTCCCGCCTGGACGCCTGAGCCCGTCACGCGCGGCGGTTGCCGCCCAGCCCGCGTCGACGGGGTGCGAATTCCCGGTCCGGGTTAGCACCTGCGCCCCGGACCTGAGAGACTGAGAGGCGTTCCGCAAAGCTCGCGGGAGGCCCGCGGGTGATTCAAGAGAGGCCCATCCGATGCCCATTGCAAGTCCCGAGAAGTACGCCGAGATGCTGGATGCCGCCAAGTCCGGCTCCTACGCGTTCCCCGCCATCAACATCACGTCGTCGCAGACGCTGAACGCGGCTCTGCAGGGTTTCGCTGAGGCAGGCTCGGACGGCATCGTGCAGGTCAGCACGGGCGGCGCCGAGTACGCGTCAGGCCCGACGGTCAAGCACATGGTCACCGGCGCCGTCGCGCTCGCCGAGTACGCCCACGTGATCGCGAAGAACTACCCGATCAACATCGTGCTGCACACCGACCACTGCCAGAAGGAGAAGCTCGACACCTACGTCAAGCCGCTCATCGCCATCTCGCAGGAGCGTGTCGACCGCGGTCTCGAGCCGCTGTTCCAGTCGCACATGTGGGACGGTTCCGCCGTCCCCATGGAGGAGAACCTGCAGATCGCCGATGAGCTGCTCGCCCTCACGTCCAAGGCCCGCCAGATCCTCGAGATCGAGGTCGGCGTCGTCGGTGGCGAGGAGGACGGCCACGAGGCCGAGATCAACGAGAAGCTCTACA
>JAEWIK010000002.1 GCA_023387135.1 Actinomycetes bacterium
GCGCGGCGGGCGGTGCTCGCCGCGCAGGGGCTCGGCAGGCAGCGGCGGACGGCACCCGTCACGATGCGCCACGTCGGCCAGGTCCTCGACAGGATCTGCCACACGCAGATCGACACCGTCAACGTCGCCGTGCGCGCGCAGTACATGCCGTTGTTCGCGCGCCTCGGCCCCTACGACAGGGGGCTACTCGACAGGGCGGCGGGCAGGGCGCCGCGACGGGTCTTCGAGTACTGGATCCGCAACGCCGTCTCGTTCATCGACGTCGACCTCTACCCGGCTTTCAGGCACAGGATGGACGACGACGCCGCGTCGCCCTGGCCGCGCGTCAGCGCGGTGCTCGCCGACCATCCCGACCTGCTCGACAAGATCCGGTCCCAGGTCGCCGACGAGGGGCCCCTGACGGCCCGCCAGATCGAGCACCCCGACAACCGCGAGCGCAGGCCGTGGTGGAACTGGTCGGACGCCAAGATCGGCCTGGAATGGCTGCTCGACATCGGCGAACTGACGGTGGCGGGGAGGAACTCCCAGTTCGAGCGGCTCTACGACTTCCCCGATCGGGTGCTCCCGCCTGACGTCCTCACACGCGGTGCGCTGGACGCCGACACCGCCACCGTGGAACTCGTCCGCCGCTCGGCGGCGGCCCTCGGCGTGGGGACCGAGCGGCACCTCGCCGGCTACTTCAGGCTGGACGCCACGCGCGCGAAACGGGCAGTCGGCGAGCTCGTCGCCGGCGGCGAGCTCATCCCTGTCACCGTCAGGGGCCTGACGCAGCCCGCCTACCTCTGGCACGAGGCGCGGCTGCCGCGGAAGATGTTGGTGGACGCCCTGGTGAGCCCCTTCGACTCGCTCGTCTCCGACAGGCAGCGGCTGTTGGAGACCTTCGGGCTCGACTACCGGATCGAGATCTACGTCCCCGCGCCCAAGCGGGTGTGGGGCTACTACGTCTACCTGTTCGTCATGGACGACAGCATCGCCGCCAGGGTCGACCTCAAGGCCGACAGGCAGGCGGGCAGGCTCCTCGTCCAGGCGGCGTGGCTGGAGCCCGGTGCCGGGGAGTCCGAGACCGCGGCCAGGCTGGCCCGCGTGCTGCTCGACATGGCCGCCTGGCTGGCGCTGGACGCGGTGGAGGTGAAAGCGGTGGGGACGTTGCACGGCAGCCTCGCCAGGGCGCTCGACGGTGCAAGGATCGGCTCGTGATGAAGTGGTTGCCCGCGGCGGTGCTCGCGGTCCTGTTGACGGCCTGTACAGCGGCGCCCGCCCCCGCCACCAGCCCGCCGGACGCTCCCGCCTCACCGTCGGCGTCGGCCACTCCCGAACCGCCCGCCGCCCCCGACCCCGCCATCGCGCCGGGGACGACGGGGACGGCGTCCGTCGACGACCGTGACTTCGAGTTGCACGTGCCGACCGGGTACGACGTCCACAAGCCGACCGCCCTGCTCGTCCTGCTGCACGGGTACTCGTCGAATGCCGACCAGGTGGCGTCGATGTTCGGCATCATTCCCGCGGCCGACAGCAAGGGCTTCCTGGTGGCGCTCCCGAACGGCACTGACGACGGCGCCGGCAGGAGGTTCTGGAACGCCAGCAGCGCGTGCTGCAACTTCAACCGCAGCGAGGTCGACGATTCCACGTACCTGAGCCGGGTCATCGACACCGTCTCGCGCGGTTACGCGGTGGACCCGGCGCGGGTCTATGTGGCCGGTCACAGCAACGGCGGATTCATGGCACACCGCATGGCGTGCGAGCACGCCGACCAGGTGGCCGCCATCGCCTCGCTGGCGGGGGTCGTCGACATCGACCCGACCTCGTGTGCTCCCAGGCGGCCCGTCAGCGTCCTGCAACTCCACGGGACCGCCGACGAGACCATCGCGTTCAAGGGCGGGAAGATCCTCAGCAGGCTGTATCCGTCAGCCGAACAGACCGTCGAGCTGTGGCAGAAACTCGACGGCTGCCCCGCCGACGGCATCGCCGGCGCACCCGAGGATCTCGTCACGTCGGTCCCCGGCGCCGAGACCACCGTCACGACCTGGGGCGGCTGCCTGGAGGGCACCGAGGTGGCCCTCGCACGCATCGACAAGGGGACTCACGTTCCGATGCTGCAACCTGAGTTCGCTGACCTCATGCTCGACTGGCTCGACGCTCACGCGCGCTGAGTTCGCAGGGCAAACCCGAGCGTTGCGCGGGGCGCCTACGCTGTAACGTCACCTTCATCTAGTGCCGCTAACGTCACGCCGCATAGTGTCCACTTTGGGATTGTCGTCTCAGAAAGTAGTCCCACCCATGCTCATCACGAAGACCAAGTTCGTTGCGACGGCGGTCGCCGCCGTTGCCCTGGGCGCCCTGACCGCATGTTCCGGGGCACCCACTCCCGCGGCCCCGTCCGAGCCCGCCTCGTCGGCGCCCGCCAGCTCCGCTCCCGCGAGCTCCGCGGCTCCGGCGGCCAACCTCGAACTCATCGAGGCCGGCGTCCTCAACGCCTGCGCCGACGTGCCGTACCCGCCGTTCGAGTTCGAGGACGCCTCAGCGCCCACCGGTTACTCGGGCTTCGACGTCGAGGTGCTGGGGGCCATCGCCACCAAGCTCGGCCTCACCCTCAAGGTGCAGGACGTCGACTTCGACGCCCTCCAGTCCGGGACTGTCCTGGTCGCCGGACAGTGCGACGTCGGCGCGTCGGCCATCACGATCACCGACGACCGCAAGGCCAACATCGACTTCGCCGACGCCTACTACGACTCGCTGCAGTCGCTGCTGGTGAAGACGGACTCGGGCATCAGCAACCTGGCCGGCACCGCGGGCAAGAACATCGGCGTGCAGACCGGCACCACCGGCAAGGACTACACCGCCACCAACAAGCCCAAGGACGCGACCATGACCGAGTTCCCGTCCGACGGCGAACTCTGGCCCGCGCTCCAGGCCGGCCAGATCGACGCGATCCTGCAGGACCAGCCCGTCAACCACGAGCACGAGAAGGCCGACGCCAACTACAAGATCGTCGAGACCTACCAGACCAACGAGCAGTACGGCTTCGCCTTCGCCAAGGGCAAGGTGCCGAACCTGCTCGCGGCCGTGAACGAACAGCTCAAGGCGATGCGCGCCGACGGCACGTACGACACGATCTACAAGAAGTACTTCGGCTGACCACCGGTGAGGGGCCGGGGCGAGCCCCGGCC
>JAEWIK010000210.1 GCA_023387135.1 Actinomycetes bacterium
TCAGCTCGGCTGTCGAGCCTGCCGCGGCGAAGGCAGCGAGGCCGTCCTCCACGAGCTGGTCGATGTCGGTCGGGCTCAAAGCCCCCATGTCAGTCCTTTCAGTTGGACGCACGCTGCGCGCTCGCGCTGGCGTACAGGCACACCGCGGCGGCGGTGGCGAGGTTGAGGCTCTCGGCGCTGCCGTAGATCGGCACCGCCACCGTCTTGTCGGCGAGGGCGAGGTGTTCGACGGGAAGCCCCCACGACTCGTTGCCCATCACCCAGGCGGTCGGCTTGCCGAGGTCCGAGGCGAGGTCGGTCAGGTCGGTGCCCGACGCGCCGTCGGTGGCGAAGATCTGCATGCCCGCCCGACGGCAGGCGTCGATGGCCTCGGTCAGGTCGACCCCCACGACGATCGGGAGGTGGAAGATACTGCCCACGCTGGCCCTGACCGTCTTGGGGTTGTACACCTCGACCGAGTCCGAGCTCAGGATCACGGCGTCCGCACCGAAGGCGTCGGCGCACCTGATGACGGTCCCGGCGTTGCCGGGGTCGCGCACCTGCGCGCAGATCACGATGAGCGAGACGTCGCCCCGGCGGTGCTTCTTCTTGGGCTTGTCAGGGTTCGCCTGCTTCTTGCCCAGCACGCTCTTGAGTGGCACGTCGATGGCACGCGCCACCGCCACCACACCCTGCGGGGTGACGGTGTCGGTGATGGTGGCGAGGTTCTGCTCGCTCACCCCGTAATAGGGGACGTCGGAGTCCCTCGCCAGCTCGAACAGGTCCGAGTTGGCGATGGCGGCGTCCCATCTGAAGTAGACCTCCTGCACGACCCCGGGCAGGGCGAGCGCCTCGCGCACCGCCTGGCGTCCCTCGACGAGGAACAGACCGGACTCCTTGCGTTCGTTACGGCGTTGCAGCGAGCGGGCAGCCCGCAGCGTGGCCTGACTGGGTTCTGGCAACTGAATAGGCGCGACGGTCATCGACGCACACCTCCAGGGCTCGGGCATGACTCCAGCGCGGTCCGAATCGTCGTGACCGCGCTGGAGAAGAGTGGACGGATCAGGCTGCCTCTGCCTGGTTCGCCTTCGCGAGATCGACCAGCGCGGCGAACGCGGTGGGGTCGGAGACTGCCAACTCGGCAAGGATCTTGCGATCCACCTCCACACCGGCGTTCTTCAGGCCGTTGATAAATCGGTTGTAGGTGATGCCGCCTTCGCGGGCAGCGGCGTTGATCCGCTGGATCCACAGGGCGCGGAAGTCACCCTTGCGCGCCCGGCGATCCCGGTAGGCGTAGGTGTAGGAATGGAGCAGCTGCTCCTTGGCCTTGCGGTAGAGCCGGGACCGCTGCCCACGGTAGCCCGAGGCCTGATCGAGGACCTCGCGGCGCTTCTTCTGCGCGTTGACCGAACGCTTGACGCGTGCCATGACTAGTAACTCCTTGCAGAAATCTCGTGGGTGTCAGTTGGCCTTGTAGCTACCGAGGAGACGACGTGCCTTCCTGGCGTCACCCTTGGCCACGACCTGGTCGCCGTCGAGGCGACGGGTGCGGCTGGTCGGCTTGTGCTCGTTGAGGTGCATCTTGCCGGCCTGGCGGTGCATCACCTTGCCGGTGCCTGTCACGCGGAAGCGCTTCTTGGCCCCGGAGTGGGTCTTCATCTTGGGCATGTTCTCTTCTCCTGTTGTTACAGCTCGATGTCCGGGTCCATGTTGTCGGCCGGTCCACGCTTCTTCTTCGGGGCAGCGGCAGCCTGGGCTGCCGCCCGAAGCTCGGCCTGCTCCGTCCGCTCGGCTTCGGCACTCGCCTCCCGGGCAGCGGCCCTGGCGACCTTGGCCGCCTCGACCTCCACCCGCGCCTCGGACTTCTTCCTGGTCGGTGCGAGCACCATCAGCATGTTCCTGCCGTCCTGCTTGGGCGGCGACTCGATGACGCCGTCCTCGGCGACGTCCTCGGCCAGCTTCTTCAGCAGGTTGAAGCCGAGCTCGGGACGGCTCTGCTCGCGTCCGCGGAACATGATGGTGATCTTCACCTTGTCGCCGGCCTTGAGGAAGCGCACGACGTGACCCTTCTTGGTGTCGTAGTCGTGGCTGTCGATCTTCGGCCGGAGCTTCATCTCCTTGATGACGGTGTTTGCCTGGTTGCGCCGCGATTCGCGGGCCTTCTGGGCTGCCTCGTACTTGAACTTGCCATAGTCCATGAGCTTGGCCACCGGGGGACGCGCCATCGGCGCGACCTCGACCACAACAAGATCCGCCTCCCGGGCCAGCCGAAGAGCGTCCTCGATCTTCACGATGCCTACCTGTTCGCCGGCAGGGCCGACCAGGCGCACCTCAGGTACATGGATGCGTTCGTTGATACGCGGTTCTGTGCTGATGAGTCCTCCAAGGATTCAGGTCTGGTGACGAACAACCGAAAAGGGCCCCCGCGCATGCGGAGACCCTGACAAGGGTGGCGCAGACCGCCACCGGTACCGACCCCGACGCCCTCTAGCCTCGCAGGTGGGAGTTCAGGACTCCACTTCAGGGGCCAGCCTCGGCTGACCGAACGGCAACCAGTGTAACAGCGACGCCCCACAGCACCTATTCCGGCAGGCGAGGGCCGTGGAAGCCGGCGTCGCCGGCCGGGGCCGTCACTCCCCCTCGGCGTCCGCCGGGGCGGTGAAGAGCCACCCGAAGCCGCCGTCGTCGAGCTCGACCAGGCGACGACCCGCTGCCAGTCCGGTGAGGATGTCGCCCTCGATCACCAGCCGCGCGGGGCCCGCCACGTCCACCAGCAGCGCCGCCGACCCCGTCTCGACGGCGGTGGCCGCCGCCTCATCGAGCGTGCACGGGACCGGGCGCGCCCCAGCGTCCCAGGCTGCCAGCGAGTCAAGCCCCGTGAAGGCGAGCAGCGCGGTGCTGCCCGACTGCGAGGTGAGCATCACTGCCGCGAGTTCGGCGGGGTCGCCCGGGTTCTCCTTGCCCGTCGCCACGACGGGCATCAGCAGGCGGCTGCCGCCCAGCGCCGCGACCGCCCTGGCGTACGCGTCGGCGCTGGTGGCGTTCGCGAGAGCACCGCGCACGGCGGGGTCGGGATCGCCGTGGTCGCCCGCGAAGGCCGCCCCCGGGTTCGCCAGCGTCCTCACGCCGCGGCCGACCTGCGGGAGTGCTCGCGGAGCTCCTTCTTCAGCAGCGCGACAGCCTCGACGGCGCGCTTGCCGTCGACCCGTTGGATCGCCAGCAGCGGACGGGTGCCGGGTTCGCCGGCGATCAGCACATA
>JAEWIK010000218.1 GCA_023387135.1 Actinomycetes bacterium
ACCGGAGCAGGCGCCGAACAGACAGCCCCGCCGCCCGGCACCTGGCTCGCGCGCACCGGCGCCCAGGCACCAGCGGCGATCGCCGCCGTCGCCCTGGCCCTGCTCCTCGCCGGAACCGCACTCGCCCGCACCCGCCGCCGGACCACCCGACCGGGGGCGTGACCAGACCCGGGACGCGGGGCGCGCCCGCCAAACGTCGGCGGACCGGTGCGGACGACGCCGGACGGCCGGTCGCTGCCGGCGTCGCAGGCGGAGCCGGCTGAGGCCGCAACGGTGTCGAGGCGCTCGAGGACGGTCAGGGCGCGGGCTCGGTCGATGTCGCGACGCGACACACGGACCCCGCACGACGTCCTGGGCGCCCGGCTGCGGACCACGCCACTAGCATCGACCAGCAGATCGGGCATCGGTTCCTTCCCCCGGTGGAGTGAGATGACGTCCTACGAACTCGAGCTCGACATCGCCGGCAGCCCGGGGCCGGGCACGCTCTGGGGAGAGAGCCCGGCGGAGATCAGGCGCCTGAACTACGAGTTCGACGGCTGGCTCGGTGACGACCTCGTAGCCTCCACGCCCGTGACCATCTCGACCACTCGCGTGCGCGATGCCGTCGTCGCCGGCGGCCTGACGGGTGTGGAGTTCGCCGACGTCCTCGTGACCCGCTCACAGGAGTTCGAGGACGTGCTGGGCGCCGAGGTCGAGCTGCCCGAGTGGGTGTGGCTGCGTCCGGTCGGCACGCCGGGCCAGGACGACGCGTGGGCGGGCCGTTGGAACCGGCTGACGGTCAGCGAACGGATGTTGAGGCTGCTGCAGCAGTTCAACCTCAACCGCTGCACCGTCACCCCGATCGCCGACTGCGCGCTGCGCCCCGCGGCGTTCGCGCAGCGCACGACGCGCACCTTCACCCGCTCGTCGCCAGCGCGACTGTGCTTGTGCGCGTGTGCACCCGGCAATGCCCACGCTGCACCGATTCGCTTACGAAGGCGACGCCCAGCACGTGGGCAGCGCTGACTTCGAGTTGGATGTCGAGCTGCTGTCTCGCTGGATCGGCGGTGCCTCGTACACCGAACTCGCCGAGGCTGCGGACCAGACACCACACCCAAACTCGCTGTTCGGAGGCTCGGACCTGTCCAAGCGGATTTCGGATGCCACGCAGTACATCGGCAAGCTGACCTACCCGGGCGCGTGGGTGTGGTCGGGCGCGCAGATCCTCGCCGGTGACCTCGGCGGGTCCTTCCCCTCGTTCGTGCGCGGCGCCGTCGAGCACGGTGTGCCCTCGGAGTCGTGCGTGGAGCTGATCGAGCGGGCGCGCGTTACCCGCGCCGCGGCCCTCACGATCTCAGCTCTCGCAGGCCCCGCCTGGTCCCAGGCGGCGACGTGGCTCCTCGGCGACGGGAACCTCGAGGACGTCGTCCCGACCCTGACACGCTCAGACGCCGAGCGCCTGCTGGGCCTACGGACGCAGGTGGAGGTCGATCTCCGACCGCCGACCGGTCCGCACCACTGCGCCGCCTCCGGCAGTCGCCCGGCCCGCTTCGATGGCCTAGGCGTCGGGCTTTGCGGGAGGGAACTGTCGACGGAGCCTGACCCGGTTCTCCGGAGACCCTGTTCTCAGGCGATAGTCGCTTCGGAAGGGAGCCTGGGATTTCCACGGCCAAGCCCCCGGGCTTCGGGGTCGAGCAGTGATCTGGCCCGCTCGGGCTATCAACCGGTCGCGAAGGTCGCCTCCGATCTGAGGATCAGCGGTTCGACGGGCCTGACTACTGACCGCCCTCGACAGATCGTCGCGAGCGTCAGCCCTGCGGCGTCCTCCGAAGCCGAGACCCGTCATCGTCGGGGGCGTCTCGCTCGCCGGCCGCGCCCGGGCGGCGGTCCTGGTACTCGCGCATGGTCGCGTCGGTCTCACCGCACAGCGCCAGCACGTCCTCGATGAGCGCGTCCTGCGGGTCGGCGTCGGTCCCCCCGGACCCCCTGAGAGGCACGTCGAGCTCCGCGTCCCCCGCTTCCCCGACGACGACGTCGTCCGGCGCAGCCTCTCGGCGGCGGTCCCGAACGATGCGCAGCGCCTTCCGGACCCCCAGAACGAGGGCCACGCCGGAGGCGCCCGCCGCGAGAAGGACGAGTGCAGTGGCGGCGGGGCCCCGTTCGTCATCCAGGTCCGTCGAGCTCGGCTCGTCGCCGACTTCCACGGGATGGAAGGGGGCGTGCCCGGCGAGGTTCCCGTCCCGGTCGAACAGCAGGCTGCTCTCGCCACCCTTGCCCGGGGTGAGGCCGTCCGGAATCTCGCGGTATCCGTACTCCCTGGTCACGTCCACGGTGTGAACGTAGCGACCGCGACCCGCAACGTGTCCTGCTGCGCGGTGCTCAGCCGACGGACTCGGTCGGGTCCTGACCGAGCACGTCCACGAACTCGTCGGGGACCTCGTAATACGACGCGGTCACGGCGTGCGGGTACGCGGCCGCGAACGCGAAGTCCGCCTCGGGATCCAAGAGCCCCTCGGCGATGAGCTCGCGCCGGATACGGTTGGTCGGGGTCGCGAGGCCGCGGAGCATCCGCTCGGGCGGGAACTCCCCGATCTCGTAGATCTGGTCGCGCAGGATCATCCCCTGATGACGCGCCGCGTACCGGATCATCGCCTCCTGCACGTACCCTCCGCGACGAAGGCGGTCGAGCAGCTCGTGGATCGCCTCGGCGCTCCACCGCGCGGTCCCGTCCCCGAGATCGCCCTCGGCAGGCTTCTCGACGAGGTCGTCGGACCGCGCTCGCCCGGCTCGCCGCTCACGCAGCTCCGTCACGGCGCTGGCGTCCTCGGCGACGGCATCGTGCATCTCCGGGAGCACCGAGCGCGCATACCGCAGCCGCACGGGCACGCGCTCGACGTAGACGGTGATCGCGGACAGCAGGTCTCGTGCGACGGCGGCCGCGTTGCGTTCGACGTCGGCCAGGACGATCGGCTCGAGGACGCCCGGGAGCGGGAACGTCATCCGAGACCGCTCTGGATCGTCCGGGTCGTACACGATCCACTCGCCGCCACCACCGTCGCGGCCGCGGTCGTAGACGATGTGGACGTCGATCGAGCCCCGCCCGCGGGCGTACTGGGTGAATGCCTCGGTGTCGTCCGGCTGGAGCGCCAGAACGAACGGCGCGTCGACGAAGCCGAGCAGGATGTCCCGTTCGCCGGAGCGGGTGTTCACCACAGACCTGGCCAGGGTCTTCGCCCACGCCGCCAGCATCACATCGGCGATCGGCGCGGGAGGTGGCGCGTCACGGCCGGCGGGTTCGGCTGTCAACAGCGCGGCCCGAAGCGCCGAGCGGGCCATCGAGGTGGCGGAGGACCCTGACCGTTCAGCCGGCACAGCGAGCTGCTCGAGGAAATCCTGCGCGGCGGTGCGCAGGGTCGTGGCGAGGTTCGTCCAGGCCGGCCCTGACAGGTCGACAAGCGAGATCTGATGGGTGAAGGCGTAGTCCTGAGCGTCCTTGGTGAACCCGCTCGTCGAAAAGACCGCGTAACGGTACTGCACACGGCGCAGGTGCCTAGCCTTTGTGGCAGACGACAGCTGGACGGGAACGAACTCGTTCACGTCGTCGACGACCCCGTGCGCGTTACAGACCACCCCGAGGCCCACCTTCGCGCTGGTGTTCTTCGCCTCGACGAACAGTCTGATCGGAAACGAGAACGGCACCGGCACGTCTAGGCTTCCGAGGGCGTCCGCCTGGTGCTCCGCGCCCCGGCCACGGACGCGCAGCCCGTTACCTCCGATCACGAGAGCCTCGACGTCGTCCTCGCGTCCGAGAAGGCGGTACCCACTGCGCTGGAGCAGATGCGTGACGACCTCCTCGAGCAGGTACCCCGACAGCTGCGCCGCATCCACCACGACGGACCTCTCCTCCTCGCGGGCCCGCACAGCGCCCACGCTCCAATGTGTCCATCGACACGCGCCTGAGGTTCCTGAACGGACGAC
>JAEWIK010000235.1 GCA_023387135.1 Actinomycetes bacterium
CCCCGGCACACCGCTGGGGTCTGCGTCAGCTCAGCTGATCAGCCTTGATGAAGCCGGAGTCGACGAGCTTCGACTGGACGTCGTCCTTCACCACGACCTGCGGGTCGAGCAGGAACGAAGGAACGACCTTGGAGCCGTTGTTGTAGTCGGTCGTGTTGTTGACCTCGACGGTCTCGCCGCGAACCATCTGGTCGACCATGGTGGCCGCACGCTTGGCGAGCTCACGGGTGTCCTTCCAGACAGTCATCGACTGCTTGCCGGCCATGATGTTCTTCACGTTGGCGACGTCGCCGTCCTGACCGGTGAGCACTGGCCAGTCGGTGCCGACCTTGTAGCCCTTGGTCTCCAGCGCCTGGGCGATGCCGAGGGCGAGGGAGTCGTTGGGCGACAGGACCACATCGACCTTCTTGTCGGTGTAGTAGGAGTTGAGCCTGTTCTCCATCTCGCTCTGCGCGGTGGCGGACTTCCACTCGAGGATGCCGATGTCCTGCCAGTTGCCCGATGCCTTCTTGCCTGTCTCGGACTGGATGACGAGCTTGCCGGCGTCCACGAACGGCTTGAGGATGTCCCAGGCGCCCTGGAAGAACAGCCCCGCGTTGTTGTCGTCGGGAGAGCCGGCGAAGGGCTCGAGGTTGAACGGACCTGCCGCACTGTCGAGCTTGAGGGCGTCCTTGATGAAGTTGCCCTGGAGCGTGCCGACCTTCAGGTTGTCGAACGTGGCGTAGTAGTCGACGTTCGGCGTGTTCATGATGAGGCGGTCGTAGGCGAGGACCTTGATGCCCTTGTCTGCAGCCTTCTGCAGGGTCGGGCCGAGCGTCTTGCCGTCGATCGACGCGATGACGAGTACCTTCGCGCCCGCGTTGATCTGGTTCTCGAGCTGCTGGATCTGCAGCTCGTTCTTGTTGTCGGCGTAGTCGAGCTGGACCTTGTAGCCCATCGACTCGAGCTGAGCCTGGAGGCCGGCGCCGTCGTTGTTCCAGCGTTCGAGGCTGACCGTCGGCATGGTGACGCCGATGAGGGCCGGCTGGTCCGGCGTCGTCGTGGTCGGCTGGTCCTGGGCGGGAGGCGACGGGCTCGCTACCGGCGGCTGATTCGTGGCGCAGCCGGCGAACATGCTCACAGCGACAGTAGCGCTCAGCAGCAGCGCAGCAGTCTTGTGGATAGCCATCGAGGGGGTTCCTTTCTATGGGTTTCCCGACGAGTTCCCTGCTGAGAGAGGATTCGCCGGTGTGTTCCGAACCGATCTGCGGCGATGCAGATGATTGCCCACAACCTACGGTCTGGCCGCGCCGAAACCCGTGCCGAGAGCGAATTCTTAATCGAATTGTTACCGCATGCAACAAAGGCCCCCAAACCCTCAAATCGCGCCTCAATTACGTGGACTAGCATCCCTCAATACTTAGAAATAGAATCGCCGCCCTCTTGCTTTTCGTAGGCACCCAGCCCTCGATACGTAGACGCCCGCCCAGCCGCCCGTAGTTCCCGCGTCAGACCCGAGCCCCGACCTCTGGTCCCGACCCCGGCGGCCTGTCCGCGGCCGGCCCGACAGCACAGGGCGCGACGACAGGCGGGTGGACCGCGGCCGTCCCACTCCTGGCTCCTGGAACGGCGAAGCCGTCGCAGGAGCAGTCACCCACCCTCCGTTGCCGTGGCGTGCGCGCCCTCGAAGAGGCGTCTGGCACCCCGCCGACGCCGGTGACGAAGGGCGAACCGAGCTCGATTCGAGCAGTTCCCCGGCCGACATGACGTAGACGACCCACCCAGATGACGTAGACGGCGGCAGAGACCAGCCAATCGGCAGATTCCGTGCTCTTGAATGGAAGCACGTTCTGCCCCAAGTGCCGCGCCAGCAGCGCCAGACTGCATTCGCGCCGGGGCAGGTGGATGCTCTGCCCCCCAGGCGTCCACACCGGTGGTCCGAGCGTTTCCTCAGACGTTCGGACCACCACCCTTCTCACGTCACCTCAGCCAGACGGCGCTTCGCCGACCACCCAGGCGTGCGCTCGACGGTCCGCTCTGCGGCGCGCGGCACGGACACCACCTGGCACGCGCGCTTCGGACAGACTGGGACGGTGAACAACCAGGAGAGCGTCGGTGCGAAGAAGCGACTTCACGTCGTCGGAGCGGTCATCGTCGACTCCGGCAGGGTCTTCTGCACTCAACGCGGCCCCGGACACCTCGAGGGCCAGTGGGAGTTCCCCGGCGGCAAGCTCGAACCCGGAGAGACACCGGAGGAAGCACTCGCACGGGAGATCCTCGAGGAACTCGCGTGCACCATCGAGGTCCGCGAGCGGGTGCTGACGACCGAGCACGAGTACGACTTCGCCGTCGTCGAGCTCACCACGTTCTATTGCACGCTCGTCAGCGGTGAACCGCAGCTCTCCGAACACTCCGCCTCCGTGTGGCTGCGCCCCGAGGACCTGACGACCCTGACCTGGGCACCGGCCGACCTTCCTGCCGTGCACCAGATCCAGCGTGAATCGACGAGTTCTGGCGACCAGTCGCGTTGAGGCCGCGCGCCCGTGCGCGTCACCGGCCGTTCAGGACGCGTGGACCGCGGCACTGAAGCGTCCCGTCCGGATCATTCAGGTGGACGATGGCGGGCAAGGGAGACGATCGTGGCGGTGGCGGCGGCCACCGCGGCGGCGATCGCGCAGTACGCCGTCGCGAACAACGTGAGCGCAACCACCACGCGCCAGTCGGTCGTCGGGACGCCGGCCTCGTTCGCGATGCCGGAGGTCGCGGCCCACACCATGCCCGCGATCGCGAGCACCACCGAGGCCGTGACGGCCGCGAGCACCCAGCCTCCTCCACGCCGCACGAGCACCGAGCCGAGAGTGATCAGCAGCATTCCGGTGATCGTCAGGGGGAACAGCTCGAAGGGCATCAGCACATCGAAGGTCGTGTGCCCGCCGGGCAGTCTGGCCAGCCAACCGGCCAGTGGAGCCAGCACGACGAGGGTCAGAACCACGGCACCCACCACCAGCATCACGGTGCCGGTACGAACGCGTCCGCGCGATGTCACCGCCGTACTCATCGTCCACCGCCTCCATGGACCTGCTGCGAGAGCCGGATACTCGAATCCTAATCTCGCGGAGTCGCCCCTCAGGTCACGATGACGACTCACTGGCAGGACGAGCCGGCCCTGTCAGACCGGACAGCTGGATCGCGCGGTCGAGGACGTCGTCGAGCATGGCGGGTGTGAGCCTGCCGGTGAAGGTGTTCTGCTGCGAGACGTGGAAGCAGCCGAGCAGGGTCACGGTGCGTCCCTCGGGCGTGACCAGGCCAACCTCGGCACCGTGCCCGAACGCCGGCGCCGGCCGCGGAACCTCCCAGCCGAGATCGGCAAGGCTGGCGAGCAAGGCCTGCCAGCCGAAGGCGCCGAGGGCGAGCAGCACCCGCGTCGACGGACCGAGGAGCTGCAGTTCGCGCGCCAGCCACGGCGCGCAGCGTCGACGCTCCTGCGGTGTCGGCTTGTTTGCCGGTGGCGCACAGCGCACCGGCGCGACAGTCCGCACCCCGATGAGCTCGAGCCCGTCGCCACGACTGATGGCGGTGGGCTGGGTGGCGAGTCCGGCCCGGTACAGCGCTGCGAAGAGGAAGTCTCCGGAGCGGTCGCCCGTGAACATGCGCCCCGTCCGGTTGGCGCCGTGGGCTGCAGGGGCCAGGCCGACGATCACGATCCGGGCCTGGGGATCACCGAAGCCAGGCACCGGCCGTCCCCAATAGGTCTGATCCCTGAAAGCTGCCCGCTTCTCCACCGCTACCCTCTCGCGCCACTCCACGAGCCTGGGACATGCGCGGCAGTCGATGAGAGACGCCTCCAACTCCTCCAGTGTCGAAGCGTCGGTGGCAGAGGACGGGTAGGCGGCCGAGTCGGGATCGAGCATGGCTCCATCATCGGCGCGTCCGTGGGGCGAGCGCCACGCCCACGCCCCAGAGCGCGATGCCGACCGCCCACAAGGCATGCGGCATGGCCCCGGCCCGGTCGGGGAAGACCAGGGCGGCGTAGCTGACGAAGCCGGCGGTGAGCGCGAAGGCCCAGCGCCACAGCATCAGGCGCGCGGGCACGAGAGCCAGGAGGGCGGACCCGGCCGCCAGCGCGAGGCCCAGCGCTGCCTGGACCGGCCAGTGGTCCACGCCCATGGTCTCGTCCCCATCACCAGGTCCGGCGGTTCGAGCAGCCGCGTACGTGAGCGCGGCGTAGGCGAGCCACAGCGGGACGCCCACGGCACCGATCACAGCGGCGAGGACGGAGGGCCGGCCCCGCTGCACATACGGTGACGGTGAATCGCTGGTGGGCCCACCGGGGATCGAACCCGGAACCCGCGGATTAAAAGGCCGTCTCGGAAATCGTTTTCACTAGGGAACTTACGGGTGCGTAACCATTTTCGTGCACGCCAAATGTACAAGATTCAACTTTTGAAATCCGCGGATTGATGGTCTCGATCGACGTCGCCCAGGCTTGCCCCAAGCCGGAGTGATGCGTACTCATCCAATCGCCAGGGCTGTCTCTGAGTAGAGGTCGGGAGGCATCGGGCTGGCTGGCTTCCAGGTGATTGCGATGGGACGGTCGCCGGTGTGCGCGACGTGTGTCGCTGCTCCGCCCACGAGAATGCGCTTTCGCAACGCGTCGCTAGTCACGGAAGTCATCGAGCCCCAGGGCCGGGGTCGTACCTACTCCACGCTGCTCGCTGCGCTCGCAGGCCGCGACGGGCGCGTCTCGGAGAGCTGAGTCGGCCCCTGCCTCTAGGATCAAGGGGTGAGCATCGAGGGGGCCGGACCGACGACGAAGCTGCGGGTCCTCGATCTATTCGCCGGGGCCGGCGGCCTCAGCGAGGGTCTTCGTCAGTCGGGATACTTCGAAGCCGTTCAGGCGGTAGAGATGGATCCCGAAGCTGCGGCGACCTACTCACTGAACCACCCCGAGGCAGACATCTACGTCGGCCCGATCGAGGACTGGCTGCAGACCGCGACGATGCCTGCAATCGATGTGATCATCGGCGGCCCGCCCTGTCAGGGGTTCTCTCAACTCGGAAAACAGGACGTCGAAGACGAGCGGAACGCGTTGTGGCGCGAATACGCCCACACGATTGTTTTCACCGAGCCCGCATACTTCGTGGTGGAGAATGTCGCCGCTTTCCTGCAGTCCCCTCAGTTCAAGCAGTTCGAATCCGAGTTCTCCGACGGGGGGTCGCTGCACGACTACGCGTTTCAGGCCGCCGTTCTGAATGCGGCGGACTACGGCGCGCCCCAGGCGCGTCGCCGCGCCGTCCTGATCGGACACCGCCGCGACCTACCCTTCCCCGGTTGGCCGGTGAAGACCCACGTGAGCTGCCACAGGTCGGTGGAGGACGCCTTCCGCGACATCGTGGCCCAACCCAAGCGGGATCTTCCCGAGCGCCGAATCACGGTCGGCGGACGCGACTATGCCGGCCCTTTCCGGACCTCGGAGCTCCATGTCGGACGCAACTACTCCGACCTCTCGCTCCAGCGCTTCGCGTGCATACCTGCAGGTGGGAACCGCTTCGACATCGACGAGCGCTTGCTGGCTCCCTGCTGGAAGAAGCACCGATCCGGTTCCGGAGACGTGATGGGTCGCCTGTACTGGGATCGACCCTCCGTGACCATCCGCACCGAGTTCTTCAAGCCCGAGAAGGGTCGCTACCTCCATCCTGAGGAGCATCGGGCGATTACCCATCTTGAGGCGGCGGTCCTCCAGGGCTTCCCTCTCGACTACCAGTGGGTGGGCTCCAGGCTCTCGATCGCCCGGCAGATCGGAAACGCAGTGCCGATCCCCCTCGGAAAGGCGATCGGCCAACGCATCGGCAAGAGCGCCGCAGCATTACTCACGACGCCGGGCGCCTGAGCGCCGCCGGCTCGGCGTAACTCGCACCGCTTCGCGAACGATATTTCGTCATCCCCATGGGTGACAAAAGGCCTGAAACTCGAGCGACGTCCGGTTTCTGTCGGAGTCATCTGATTGAATGCTGATGATCTTGGAAGCGACGGCGCGCAGGAGTTGCAGTGCAGGACTGGGCAGGACCCGGGGCGGACCTCGGAGAGTTCATCAACCGTCAGACCCAGGCCTGCCTGAGTGTGTACCGAGAAGACCCCCGGCGCGTCGAGGAGGACGCGGCCATCGAGGTCACCGCCGCCGAGGGTGGCTACGGGCGCAAGCAGCTGTTCGAACTCCTACAGAACGCTGCCGACGCCCTGCGTGGCTCCCCAGGCAGGATCGACGCGATCCTGACGGACAAGTCTCTCTACGTCGCCAACGGTGGCAAGCCCTTCACGGAAGTCGGCGCCCAGAGCCTGTTGGCCAGCCACCTCTCACGTAAGTCGGGCGAAGACATCGGCCAGTTCGGGCTCGGGTTCAAGTCGGTCACCGCGATCAGCGACCATGTCGCGATCTTCAGCCGATCCGCCTCCTTCACCTTCGACAGAGACCGGTCTGCGCAGACCATCTCCGCCGCGGGCCTCGCCTCTCCGCGGTATCCGATGCTGCGTCTGGCCGAGGTGATCGAGCCTGGTCCAGAGTCGGAGCGAGACCCCGTACTCGCGAGCCTCATGACGTGGGCATCCACGATCGTGCGCGTGTCGCTCAAGGCGGGCCAGAGGACCTTGGCCGAGGATATCGAGAAGTTTCCGGCCGCATTCCTGCTGTTCTCGCCGGACATCACCGAGATGCACCTGGATGATCGAGGCGCCTCGCTCCACCGCACCTTCCGGAGGTCGACCAACGACGTCGGCGAGGTCCTGATCTCCGACAACGAACAGACGTCTCGCTGGATCGTCGAATCCACGATCCACCAACTGACCAGGAGGGCGCTCGAGGACGCCGGGGAAATCATCAGGCGACCCGTTGTGGAGGTCTCGTGGGCGGTACCAGTGCCTGGGGCGCGTGGGTTGGGAAGCGTCTGGGCCTACTTCCCCACGAACATCCAGACGACGCTTTCGGGCATCGCCAATGCGCCCTGGAAGCTGAGTTCTGATCGTCTGGCCATGGTGCCGGGTGACTACAACGAGGAGCTGCTCATCGAGGTCCTGCCCGGCCTCGTGGCACGCGGGTTGGCGAGGATGAAGTCATCCGGCGACCCGGCGGCCCTGCTGGACGCACTGCCGGCCCGCGGCAAAGAGGCTCGATCGTGGGCAGACGACAAGATCAACGAGCCGATCTTCGAAGCCACGTCCAAGGCGACATGTGTCCCCGATCAAGATGGCACGCTTCGGCGCCCCGCCCAGCTCACTCTTCACCCAGCTGGCCTGCCACAGGCCTGGAAGGAAGCATGGTCGACGTCGCGCCCAGGTTCCTGGGTGCACCATTCGGTCGACCGCACCGCCGAGCGACGACTCAAGGCCGAGCGCCTCATCGCTGGTGGCAGGGGAAGCACGGTCAGCCTGACATCCTGGATCGACGCGGTAGCTGCGGACGGGGAACCAGACGCGAGCGCGGCCGCGCTTCGGCTGGCCGCCAAGATCATCAGCACCAACCGCGACTACCTGCCCGATGTACGCCGCGCCCACATCGTGCTGTTGGAGGACGGACAGCTGGCACGGCCCGAGAGAGGCAAGATCTTCCTCAGAAGCGAGGAAGGTTCCAGCGACCACGACTTCATCCACCCGGACCTGGCGAAGATCACCGGGGTCGGCGATGCTCTCGCAACACTGGGAATCGAGGTGCTCAACCCGGCGGGAGAGCTCAGAGCAGCGCTCCAAGCAGCACCTGAGTCCCTCGCCTGGACAAGAATCTGGCACCTCTCGCGCGAGGTGGACGTCGAGACCGCACTGCTCATCTTTCGGGAGGAGCTGCCCCCACCTCTGACCCGTTCCGTCGCTGCGCGGATGAAGAGTGGGAAGTGGCGCCACTTGGAGCGCTGTTTCCTCGCCGGCGAGGTCATCCCGGGGGATGGCTCGCGGGATGCCGAGTACCTGATCGATCCGGTGTTCCATACGAGGGACGAGGCTCTGCTTGAACGCTGCGGTGCGGTGTCCTCACCTCGGTTGGTGAGCGGGCTACCGGACGAACCCTGGCTGGTCGGATACAAGGCCCAACGGGCGGAGCGCTACTGCAACCAGCTTCCATCGCAGAACGCTCTTCAACCAGACAGAGTGGCAGTAGTGGGACCCGACGTTCCCTGGCCACTGGAATTGATGTCGTCTCTCACCCTGCCCGGCAAAGCTGCGATCACCAGACGCATCCTCGACTTCGCCTGCTACGAGCGATGGAAAGTGATGCACGCCACCAGCAACCACTTCCCGGTCAAGAGCATCCCTAATCCGGCCGCAGTGCGGATTGTCAACTACGGCGCGCTACCCACATCGATCGGGCCGGTCGACCCCTCGATCTGCCTGAGCCCGGATTCGCCGCTCCCGGATTGCTTCCCGAAAGCCGACGTGTCGACGTCTTGGGCCGAAGCACTCAAGCTTCCCGAAGACTGTTCGGGATGGGGCGACGCGGAATGGGAGGCGTTCCTCAGAGACACCGAGACGCGGCGGCCCGCGGATCGCACCACGGTGTATGCGCTCGCGGCTCGGACGGGCGTGCCCGCACCCCAGTCCATCCTTGCCCAACGCTCGGTGAACGGAACGATGCGCGTCGCTCCCGGCGACGCCGCGGCGACGGATGACGCCGAGGTCTACTCGTCACTCATGCTCGCCGGGATCCCTGCGCTCCTCACCACCGACGCCGCAGACCACGCCGATCTCGTGAATCACTGGGGGTTGGCGGACGGCCGCGACATGCTGCGGGAGGAGATCGTCGCCCACCCCGACAGCGAACCGACACTGCTGATCGACCGCTACCCGCCGCTACGGATCTACGACCGCGAGATCGCCGACCTCGACAACCTGCTCGTACAGACCTGCTCAGCCATCGACGTACTCATCTCCACGCCGAAGGGCCAGGAGACTCGAGCTGTCCTGTTCCACCGCTCCGAAGACGTGCTGCACGTCATCAACGGAAGCGAACAACAGATCCTCGAACGCCTGGCCGACGCTTTGCGGGTCAGGGTGAACGTTCACCTGGTCATCGACCAGATGGAGCGACAGGCACGGAGCAAGCTACGGCTCGACATCCGCGCCGCCGACGATCTCGCCGAGAAGCTTGTCATCGCCGTGGGCGAGGACACGTTGCGCGCTCGATTGCCCAAGACGGCGATCGATGACCTCGAGCGGGCCAAACGATCCCCACTGAGCCCCTCCGAGTTGGCCGAACTCGCACTGTCGGTGCACGGCTACCTCGTGTTGAGCGAGCTGCGACCCGAGCTCACCGAAGCGGGCCTGGAGCCCCCTCGCGTGTGGGCCGGCTCTCGCGAGGCCCGAAAGTTCGTGGAAGGGCTGGGTTTCCCGCCCGAGTACGCAGGCTTCCCGGGCGCGAACCTGTCCCCCGTCCTCGACGTGGACGGGCCGGTCACCCTGAGCCCCCTGCACGACTATCAGGAGAGGGTCGTCGAGAGGATCCGCGATCTGCTCACCCTGCCGCGAATAGAGAAGCGCGGCATGGTCACGCTCCCGACGGGCGCGGGAAAGACCCGCGTCGCCGTGGAAGCGGTCATCCAGATCGCCGCGGCGAAGCCTTTGGGCGGCCCTGTGATCTGGATCGGTCAGTCCGAGGAGCTGTGCGAACAGGCCGTGCAGGCGTGGGCGTATGTC
>JAEWIK010000261.1 GCA_023387135.1 Actinomycetes bacterium
CGCGTGAACCGCGCGGTGGCGGGCCGGGGAGGGTGGTGGCGTGAGCGAGGACGTGATGGTGGTCGCGGGCCCGGGGGAGACGCAGGACGTGATCCTCTCGGCAGCGGCGGCTCAGGAGGTGGACGCCGAGGTCGTCCTCGCGCTGGACGAGGTGGCGGCGCGCTGGCGGGAGGCAGACGTCGTCCTCGTCTCCGACCGGCTGGCGGAGGCCGTCGCCGAACGGGCGCTGCCGCACCGGGAGGGGGTCTTCCTGGTCGGCGACGACCCGGCTGCCCTGGCCGCGTGGTCGGCGCCGCTGGGAGCGCGGGTGATCAGCCTGCCGGACGGGACGGGCTGGCTGGGGGCGATCCTCGCCGACGGCGGCACCGGGAAGGCTCCCGTCGTCGCGGTGCTGGGCGGTTCCGGCGGGGTGGGGGCTTCCACCCTGGCGGCGACGCTGTCGTGCGTGGCGGCCGAGCGGCGGGGAGCCGCGGCGCTGGTCGAGACAGATCTCGTCGGCGGCGGGATCGATCTGCTGCTCGGCGCCGAGACCTCGGGCGGCTGGCGTTGGCCGAGGCTCTCGGGCGCACAGGGCCAGGTGGGAGACCTCCGTCCCTACCTCCCTGCCGTCGCCGGGGTGTCGGTGGTGTCCATGGCGCGTGGCCCGGTCGTCGCCCTGACGCGGGCACCGCTGGCGGCCATCGTCGGGTCGCTGCGCCGCACTCACGACCTCGTCGTGCTCGACCCGGGACGCGCCCTCACCCTCGCCGCCCGGGAGTCGATCCGGCTCGCGACCCGCGTCGTCCTGGTGGTGCAGGCGGGAGTCCGTGGGGTGGCTGCCGCCCGCGAAGTGGTGCGTGCCCACCAGTTGCAGGACGCCTGGCTGGCGATCAGGGGCAAGGGCCTGTCTGCGGCGGTCGTGGCCGAGGCGCTCGACCTGCGGGTCGTCGCCGAACTGCCCGCCGATCCGGCGCTCGCTCGCGCCGCCGAGCGGGGGGAGCCGCCGACCCGGGCGGGGAGGCGGTACCTCGGCGTGTGCCGGAGACTGCTCGACAGGATCGTGGCCGAGCATGGCTGACCTGCCGGTCGACGAGGTCCGCACGTACCTCGGACGGCGCGGGCTCGCCCCCGGGCCGGTCGAGGTCGGCATGGCGTTGCGCAGCCTCGGCCACCTGGTGAGCGAGGGTGCGGTCCGGGCGACCGTGGCCGCCCTGCGCCGCGAGAGCGTCGGCGCCGGCCCGCTCGACGACCTGCTCGAACTGCCGGGTGTGACTGACGTGCTGGTGAACGGGCCGTCCGCGGTCTATGTCGACCGGGGGCACGGGCTCGAAGCCGTCGACCTGGCGTTCTCGGACGACGCCGAGGTGCGTCGGCTCGCGGTGCGGCTGGCGGCCTCGGTCGGACGTCGACTCGATGACGGCTCGCCGTTCGTCGATGCGCGGTTGGCGTCAGGGGTCAGGGTGCACGCCGTGCTGGGGGTCGTGGCGGACGCCGGCACGTGCCTCTCTCTGAGAGTGCCGCGACAACGGGCGATGAGCGTCGACGAGTGGGTGAGCGGAGGGAGCATGACCCCGGCCGCCGCCGAACTGCTGCGCCTGGTGGTGGAACGCAGGCTCGCCTTCCTCATCTCGGGAGGCACCGGTTCGGGCAAGACGACCCTGCTCGCGACCTTGCTGGGCCTGGTGCCGCCGGAGGAGCGGATCGTGGTGGCGGAGGATTCCCGCGAGTTGGCGCCGTCCCATCCGCACTGCGTGAGGCTGGAGGCCCGACCGCCCAACTCCGACGGCGCCGGTGCCGTCACGCTCACCGACCTGGTGCGCCAGGCGCTGCGGATGCGTCCCGACAGGCTGGTGGTCGGCGAGGTCCGCGGGGCCGAACTCGTGGATCTGCTGATGGCGCTCAACACCGGTCACGAAGGCGGGTGCGGCACCGTCCACGCGAACTCGGCGGCGGACGTCCCCGCGCGGCTGGAAGCGCTCGGTGCCCTAGGGGGGCTCGGGCGGTCGGCCCTGCATGCGCAGGTGGCGGCGGCGCTCGACCTCGTCGTCCACGTCACCCGCACCTCGACCGGCGCCAGGTGGATCGACGAGATCCGGGTCGTCCAGCAGGCGTCGGGGACGGGGCTGTGCGAGGCGGTGCCTGCCATCAGGTTCGATCCCGGTGGCACGGTGTCGACGTCCGGCGGCTTCGGCACCCTCAAGAGGTTGGTCACCTCGTGAGCTGGGCGGCGTCTTTCACCTTCCTCGCCGTCTGGCTGGTCGTCAGGCCATCGGGTGCCTTGAGGTTGTCGCGGCTCGCGGCCGCTCCCGGGGTCGCGAAACCGACCAGGCTCAGGGAGCGCTGGCCCGTGCTGGCGGCGGTGCTTCCGGCGGTCGCCGGCGTCGCGGTGTCAGGTTGGTCGGTCGGGCTCGCCGCCGGGTCGGTGGGTTGGTGCGTGGCCTGGGTGGTGAGGCGGAACCTGCGACGACGGGCCGCCGACAGGGCGAGAGCCGAGGTGGTGACGTCGTGTCACGTGCTCGCCGGGTTGCTCAGGGTGGGCCTCGTACCGGCGGCAGCGCTGAAGTCGGCGGCGGCCGACGCTTCGCTGCTCGCCGAAGCGGCCGCCACCGCCGCGCTCGGAGGTGAGGCGTCCGCCGCGCTGCGTCGACGTGCGGACGCGCCGGGCTGTGCAGGCCTGACGGCGGTCGCCCATGCCTGGGAGCTCGCCGAGTTCACGGGCGCCTCGATGACCACCAGCCTCGACGCCGTGGCGTCCCGGTTGGCGGCCGACGCCGAGGTGCGGCATACCGTCGCCTCCGAACTCTCGGCACCGCGCGCCACGGGCAGGATGCTGGCGGTGCTGCCGCTCGCGGGGCTCGCCGTGGGCTACGCCCTCGGCGGCGATCCCGCGTCCTTCCTGACGTCGTCGCTCACCGGACAGCTCTGCATCGTCGGCGGTGCGGCTCTCACCTGCGCGGGCGTCGTCTGGACGGAGAAGCTCGCCGAACAGCACGAGGGACTGTCGTGAGCCAGATCCTGGCCGCCCTGGCGGTCGCGGCCGCGGTGCTCGCGCTCGTTCCCGAGCCCGCCGAGCGCCGCCTGGTGGGGGAAGCCGCCGTGCCGCGGATGCCGTCCCGCCTCGCGCCCTTGCCGGGCGCCCTGCCCGCGGGCAAGCGTCTGGCCGCGGCGGCACTGGGAGGTGTTCTACCGGCCGTCCTGATCGGGCCCGTCGGGCTGGCGCTCGGCGTGGTGGCAGGGGTCGCGCTCTTCCTCGTCCTGGGGAGGTTGACCTCCGCCGCCGGTGCACAGCGGCAACGCGTCCTCACGGCGGCCCTGCCCGAGGCCTGCGACCTGCTGGCGGTGGCCGTCGAAGCAGGGTTGCCGGTGAGTGTGGCGGCCGGCCGGGTCTCGGACGTCATCGGCGGTGCACTGGGCGAGGAGTTGGCGACGGTGGCCACCCGCACGCGCCTCGGGTTCGGCGAGACCCGCGCCTGGGCCGAGTTGGGAACCGTCCCGGGCCTGGAACGCCTGGCCACGGAGGTGTCGCGCGTGGTGTCCTCGGGAGTCGGCCTGTCGGCACTGCTCCGCGAGCTGGCGAGGGACGCCCGGCAGGCAGCGTCCGCCGACGCCCAACGCGGGGCCCGCAAGGTGGGAGTGCGCAGCGTCCTTCCCCTGATGCTGTGTTTCCTGCCCGCCTTCGTCCTGCTGGGCATCGTCCCGATCTTCGGCGGCATCGTCACGAAGGTGTTCCCCTAGCCCGTCCCGGCTCGTTCGACGGAGGATCCCCCACCGTTGACGGTGCGCGATCCTCCATCGACGAACGCTTCGTCCACAGGTCGTGCGACTCGTTGAACCGCGGGGGCGTTGGTTGACGACGTTGTGAGGCAGGAGGTCCGTTCCGGGCTCCCGCCTGACAAGGAGAACGAGATGTTGAAACGAGTGTTCCGCCGACGCGACGAGAGGGGCATGACGACGGCCGAGTATGCCGTCGGCACCGTGGCGACAGTCACCGGTGCGGGCGCCCTGGTGGCGATCCTGAGCCAGCCGTGGTTCCAGGAGCTGCTCAAGCAACTCGTCGACGCCATCATCGGCCTGCTCATGCAGAGCATCGCCGGCGGCGGGGTCTGACCGAGCGGAGGGGGGGGCCCCGCGCGGCCCCCCCCCCCCCCCCGGGGGCCCCCGC
>JAEWIK010000333.1 GCA_023387135.1 Actinomycetes bacterium
CAGCCGATCACCGCGCTGATGGACCTGATGTCGGACGTGTTCGTCGCCATGGGGTGGGAGATCGCCGAAGGGCCCGAGGCCGAGGGCGAGTGGTTGAACTTCGACGCGCTCAACATCGGTCCCGACCATCCTTCGCGCGCCACCAGCGACACGCTCTTCATCGATCCCATCGAGAATCACCTCGTCCTGCGCACCCACACCTCGCCGGTGCAGATCAGGTCGCTGCTGGAGCGTCAGCTGCCGGTGTACGTCGTGTGCCCGGGGCAGACCTACCGTGCCGACGAGTTCGACGCGACCCACACCCCCGTCTTCCACCAGATCGAGGGGCTCTGCGTCGACAAGGGCATCTCGCTCGCGCACCTGCGCGGCACTCTCGACCAGCTCGCCCAGGCGATGTTCGGCGAGGGCGTCAGGACGCGCATGCGTCCCCACTTCTTCCCGTTCACCGAGCCCAGCGCCGAGGTCGACCTGCAGTGCTTCGTGTGCAAGGGAGCCTCCGTCGGCGACCCCGACAACCCGTGCCGCACGTGCAAGTCGCAGGGCTGGATCGAGTGGGGCGGCTGCGGCGTCGTGAATCCGCGCGTGCTGGCGGCCTGTGGCGTCGACACCGACGTCTACTCGGGCTTCGCCTTCGGGATGGGCATCGAGCGCACGCTCATGTTCCGCAACAGCGCCGCCGACATGCGTGACATGGTCGAGGGCGACATCCGGTTCAGCCGTTCCCTGAAGGGGGTAGCACGATGAGGGCGCCGCTTGGCTGGTTGCGCGAGTACGTCAACCTCCCCGGGGAGCTCGACGGCCGATCGCTGTCGGAGACCCTCATCCGTGCGGGCCTGGAGGTCGAGACTGTCGACGCCGTCGGCTCCGACGTCACGGGGCCGGTCGTCGTCGGACGGATCCTGGCGTACGCGGACGAACCACAGTCCAACGGCAAGACCATCCGCTGGGTGCAGGTGGACGTGGGGCCGGAACACAATCAGGAACATCCCGACTACCTGCAGGGCTGCCGCAGCGTGGTGTGCGGGGCGCACAACTTCGCCGTCGGCGACCTCGTCGTCGTGTCGCTTCCCGGTGCCGTGCTGGCGGGCGGGTTCGCCATCAGCGCCCGCAAGACCTACGGGCATCTCTCGGACGGCATGATCTGCGCCGAGGACGAGCTGGGCATCGGCAACGACCACACAGGCATCATCGTGCTGCCGGCCGTCCGCGAGGACGGGACCGAACTGCGGCCGGGCGACGATCCGGCCGACGTGCTGCTGCTGCGCGACGACGTCCTCGACATCGACGTGTCGCCCGACATGGGCTACTGCCTGAGCATCCGTGGCCTCGCCAGGGAATCGGCGCAGAACCTCAGCCTGCCGTTCACCGACGTCGTGAGCCTGGCGACCCCCGAGCAGAAGTCCGACGGCTACCCCGTGGTGCTCGAGGACCCTGCCTGCCCGCTGTTCGTCGCCGTCACCGTGACGGGCATCGACCCGTCCCGGCCGACCCCGCGCTGGATGGCGAGGCGCCTGGTGATGGCCGGCATGCGCTCGATCTCGCTCCCCGTCGACATCACCAACTACGTGATGATCGAGACCGGCCAGCCGTTGCACGCCTACGACGCCGCCACGTTGAGCGGGCCGATCCGCGTCCGCAAGGCCGCCGCCGGCGAGCGGCTGGTCACCCTCGACGAGGTGACGCGGACGCTCGATCCCGACGACCTGCTGATCACCGACGATTCGGGCCCCATCGGCATCGCCGGCGTCATGGGCGGGCAGACGACCGAGATCTCGGAGGCGACGACCGACGTCGTCATCGAGGCAGCACACTTCGAGTCCTCGAGCATCGGTTGGACGCTGCGGCGCCACAACCTCCCCTCCGAAGCCTCCAAGCGCTTCCATCGCGGCGTCGACCCCGAGGCCGCCTACGCGGCGGCGCATCGTGCGGCAGACCTCCTCGTCCAGCTCGCCGGCGGCACGCTGTCGCCCGACGAGACGGTGGTGGGCTCGGTGCCCGAGATGCCGCCGCAGACGATCGCCGCCGACCTCCCCGAGCGGATCCTCGGGACACAGGTGAGCGCCGACCAGGTCATCCAGATCCTCAGCGCCTCGGGCGTGACCGTGACGGAGCTCGACCCCGGCGAGGTGCCCGCGCTGCACCTCGTCCCGCCGACCTGGCGACCCGACCTGCGCGACCCCTACGACTACGTGGAGGAAGTGGGACGCAAGCTCGGCTTCGACACGATCCCCTCCGTCGTGCCGTCCGCCCCCGTCGGACGGGGCTTCACTCCGGCCCAGCGGGCTCGCCGGGCCGTCAACACGGCGCTGGCGACCTCGGGCTTCGTCGAGGTGCTGACGTTCCCGTTCATGGCCGCCGACGAGCTCGACAGGATGGGAGTGCCCGCCGACGACGAGCGTCGCAGGCTGGTGAGGCTGGCCAACCCGCTGGCCGAGACCCAGCCCTTCCTGCGCACGACCATGCTGCCGGGGTTGTTCGCCGCCGTCGCGCGCAACACGTCCCGCGGCAATGACGACCTCGCGCTGCACGAGATCGGGAGCGTCTTCCTGGCGGGCTCCGGTGCGCCGGCTCCCGTCCCCGCCGTCGACAGGCGTCCGTCGGATGCCGAACTCGCCGCCATCGAAGCCGCCCTGCCGCACCAGCCGCGCCACCTCGGCGCGGTGCTGGCGGGCTACTGGAAGCGTCCCGGCTGGCAGGGCGGTGGCGTCGCGGCGGGCTGGGAGCAGGCTTTCGCCCTGGCCGAGTTGGCGGCGCGCACGGTGGGGGCGACCCTCGTCCGCACCGCGGCCGAGCAGGCGCCCTGGCATCCCGGGCGCTGCGCCGCGCTGAGCGTCTC
>JAEWIK010000357.1 GCA_023387135.1 Actinomycetes bacterium
ACTCCCCTACCCAACCCCTGTCAGGTCACTTGGCCTTGGGCTGGATGGTGAACGGTGCCGACATCACGGAGACCAGTTGGTAGCCGCGCTTGTAGGCGGTCACCGTCACCGTGAGCTGCTTGCCGGCGTCACCCGAACGCGGCTTGTAGACAGGGCTGCGCGTGCTCTTCACGAAGCTGCCGTCCACCGACCACGAGTAGGTGAACTTCAGGCCCTTGGTCGACCAGGAGCCGTGCTTGGCGAGCACCTTGGAGCCCTTCTTCACCAGCGTGGGAGCGGTGACGTTCGTCAGCGCCTTCTGCGTGACGGTGACGGGAGCCGAGGTGACGGAGACCGGTGCGGTGCCCTTGCGGGTCGCCGTGACGGTGACGGTGAGCGCCTTGCCGAGGTCGGACAGCTTGATCTTGTAGGTCTTCTTGGTGGCACGCTCGATCGGGGTGCCGTCCACCGACCAGCGGTAGCTGAGCTTCACGGGCTTGGGCGACCACGAGCCGGCCTTCGCCTTCACCACGTACTGCGTGAGCGCCTTGCCGACGATCGACGGCGCGGCGAGGTTCGTGATCGGACGCGCGGTGACCTCGAGCGGTGCCCAGCCGATCAGCGCCTTGCCCTTGGTGAACACCGCGAGCTTGTGGGTGCCGGGCTTGGCGTTCATCGGGAGCACCACCTGGATGTTCCCGTCCGCCGCCACGGTGCCGTAGTAGGCGAGCCTCGGGGACGAGAACAGCCACACCTTCACGGTGGCGTTCGCGTAAGCGGCGCCGACCATGACGGGGATCGTGGCGCCCTGCATGGCGCTGGGCACAGTGCTGACGCTGCCGCGGTTGGCGTCGGTCAGCGAGATGCGCGGCGCCTTCGGGAGCTTCTTGTACGCCTTGGCGTAATGCTTCTTCACCGACTTCACGACGGGCTTCGCGTAGCTGCTCGTGCCCGCTGCAGGGACTACCTGCGGGACAGTCGCGGCGGCGGGCGCCGTGGACGCCGCCAGGGCGCCGGCGCTGAGCGCGACGCCCACACCGATGCTGACGAGGCGTGCTGTCATGCGGTGGCCAATGGCCTGACTCATGGGTGGACCCTTTCGTCCTCTTCGGGGGTAAGGCACCCCCGGGAGTGGCGACATCGCGGCGCTGTGCCACGCTGACGTCGTGAGGGCCCGGGGGCGTTCTTGTCCCCATTTTGGGGGACAAGAACCCGAAAAGCCAGCCGATTCGGGAAGAAAGCTGAAAAAAACCTGAGGAAACGGGTCAGGCGACGTGGGCCTGGCTCGCCGGCGGGCGGGGCACCAGCTCGATCAGCGTCGTCGTCCCCGAGACCTCGTTGCCCACCGCCACCAGCGGGTTGCCCGTCGGCGACGAGCCCGCCCTGATGAACACCAACGACGTAGGGCCGAGGTCGCCGGCCGCCGCGAGGTCCACCGTCGGGTCGACCGCGAAGTCGCGGTTGTTCAGGTAGCTGACGAAGTCGGGATGGCTGGGCTCGCTGACGTCGAATACCCCCACTCCCCCGATGCCCGGCAGCCCGACGAAGAGGTACTCCTCCGTCCCCACCTGACCGACGACGACCGGGCCCGGGCCGTCCGCGACTCTCCTTGCCGCTGGCGCACTGCCCGCGTACGACTGCCGGGCGATGGCGGCGAGCTGGTCGAGCTCGGCGCCCGAGTCGTAGACGAGCTCGCCCTGCGGCGTCCACACCGAGAAGGATCCCTCCGACTGCGCCGCGGCGGTACCGCCGGCGACCCTGGAGGTGACGACGTACTGGCCCGCGCGGACCGTGTAGTGGTCGACCGACTGCGTCCCGGCCGTCGAGCCGGTACCCGCGGCGAGCGTGGAGACCCGTTCGTCGCCGAGGTCGAGCGCCTGCAGCCCGGCCCTTGACGTCACCCAGGCGGTGTGGGAGGTCGCCGTCACGGCGGACGGAGAGTCGCCGGGCAGCTCGCGCACCGCCGCCTGGCCGGGCGCCGCGATGCCGCGAGGCAACCCCACGACGACCAGCGAGCCGCCGCCGGGCCCGTGCGAGCACGCCACCACCGCTCGCAGCCCGGAGCCGTCGATGTCGATCGCCGTCGGCTCGCCGGCGACGCTCACGGCCCCGAGCGAAAGCCCGCTCCAGGCGTCGAAGAACACGAGCCGGTTGTCGCCCGCGGGGCCTGTGACTCCTGCGACGCCCAACCCGTCGGGCCGCACGGCCACCGCCTCCGCCCGTCCCCCGGGAGCAGTCGTGCCGCCGCTGCCCGATCCGACGCCGTCGATCGTCAGGTCGAAGAGGTGGACCGGCGCGTCGACGTTCCCTGCGTCGATCGCCGCGACGCCGTCCTGCCCGACTACGAACAGCCGCCTGGTGCCGGCGTGGTACGCCAGCCCGCGGGTCGCGCCCGCGTCGTAGATGCCCGTCCGATAGGTGCCGCGCACCGCGAGCTCGAAGGGTGCGCCGGAGGTCGTCACCTTGACCGAGTTGTGGGGTCCTGCTGCATCGGCCCGGGTCGGGACCGTCCAGCCCGCGACTGTCAGCGCGGTGGCAGCGGCCACGGCAACCACCCGACTGAACCAACGTCGGGTAGGGCGACCGGCGGTGAACTCATCCACTGTCATGGCATTCACACCCGTCTCGCGCACGGCGAGGAAACGGATGGAACCACCCTAAGGGGTCTGGCAAATGGCCTTGTCAGGCGGGGACGCGCCGGATCGCGCGCCCCCGCCATGACTCTTGGGGCCGGGTGTAGACGCCCGGGGCTACCGGTGCCGCTTGGGAGCCGGGCTCACCTTCACCGGGGCGGACGTCGCCGAGGCGGGCTTCAGTCCGCTCCCGACCGCCGTCACGGTGACGGTGAGCGACTTGCCGACGTCCCGCTTGTTCACCGCGTACACCGGTGAAGCCGACGACTTCACCACGTGGCCGTTGACGGCGAACCTGTACCAGAACGTCAGGCCGGCCGACGGCGACCAGGTCCCCGCGGTCGCCCTGACAGGCCTGCCGACGTAGACGGGACCCTTGATCGACGGCGGCGTCAGGTTGAGGACCGTCGTCTGCACCGCGACCGGAACAGTCACGACGGTGCCGCTCGGCGACGCCGTCAGCGTCAGCACGCTCTGCGCCCTGGCGTCCGCCGGCACCTTCAGGGCCACCGTGGCAGCTCCCGAAGCGACGGCGATCGGCTCGAACGTCGCCTTCGACCCCGCCCACGTCACCGTCAGCGACGTGTTCGCCGGGCTGCCGAGGGAGGTCAGGTCGAGGTCGGAGACGGTGAACTCGAGCTGGGCTCCGCGGGCGACCGGCGCCGTGGGCAGGCCTGTCACCTGAACGCCGGGCTTGGCGTAGCTCGGAGCCAGGTTCGGGTGCTGCTGCAGGTAGGCGATCCAGCCGTCCCTGTCGACAAGGCCCGTGTCACGAGTGTCGGTTCCCTTCGCGAACACCCTGAAGTTGTCGCCGCCCTGCAGCAGGAAGCTGAACGAACCCACCCTGTAGCTCGCCGCCGGGTCGAGCGGCTTCCCGTCCACCCAGATGCCGGTGATCCTGCTGCCTTCGGGCAGGCTCGCGTCGTAGGTGTAGCGGACGTTGCTCGACATGCCGAGCGCCAGGTACGCACGTGAGGGCACGTTCCCGTTGGCGTCGCGCTGCCACTGCTGCTCCAGCGCCGTCTTCACCTGGGCTCCCGTGAGGGTGGTGGTCCAGAGGTTGTTCACGAACGGCAGCACGCCGTTGGCCTCGGCATAGGTGACGACGCCGTCGGGGGCGTAGAGCAGCTCGGCGCGCAGGCCACCGGGGTTCACGAAGGCGATCTGGGCGCCACCGCGCTCGGCGGGCGACAGGATGTTCAGCAGGGCGTCCGCGACGGCGGTGCCCATTGTGGACTCCTTCGACCTGTCGTCACGGGCTCCCCCTGTGTACTTGCCGTCTACGTACGAACCGCCGCTGAAGGCAGTCGTGATGTCGGCTGTCACCGAGCCGATGGGCTGCTTGCCGATCTGGTCGGCGTAGGCGACCGCCTGGTCGACGATCGACTTGACCTGCGCCACGCGCGGGTAGGTGGTGAGGTCGGCGTCCGTCGGAGCCGCCCCGCGAGCCACGTTCTCGACGGTGAACGAACTCACCTCGCCGGTCGCGTCGTCCGCCTGCAGCACGATCTTGCCGATCCTGTCGCCGTAGCTTCCGGTCTGGAGGACCGGACGCGTCCTGCTGGTGCCCGGGATGGGAGCCGACCAGGCGTAGTTCATGTGGGTGTGTCCGGTCAGGATCGCGTCGACCTGCGGAGAGGTGTCGTTGACGATGGACGCGAACACCTGCGACTGGGCGAGTTGCTCCGCCAGGGTGGCGGGCGGCCCGGACGTGGGAGCGCCCTCGTGGTACTCGGCGACGAGCAGGTCGGCCTCACCGTTGGCGGTGTCGCCGTCCGACAGTTGGGCGGCCACCCGGTTGACTGCCGCGACCGGGTCACCGAAGTCGAGGGTGGCGATGCCTCCGGGCGACACCAGCGACGGCGTCTCCTCCGTGACCGCCCCGATCACCCCGACCTTCACACCCTGCACGTCGATCACCGTGTACTCGGGGAGCGCAGGGGTCGTCGTCCCCTTCTGGTAGACGTTCGCCCCCAGGTAGGGGAACTGGACCGCCGGGGCGACGCGCTCGGTGAGGTCGGTGTAGCCGCGGTCGAACTCGTGGTTGCCGACGGCGCTCGCCGCGACGTCCAGCGCGTCGAGCACCTCGAGGGTCGGCTCGTCGTCCTGGACGGCGGACGCGAACAGCGACGCACCGATGTTGTCACCCGCCGACAGCAGCAGGGTGTTGGAGTCGCCCGCCTGTGCCCGGAGCTTCTCGATCGTCAGCGCGAACGACGTCGTCAGCGAAGGGTTCGCCAGGTCGATGCGGCCGTGGAAGTCGTTGAAGTTGAGCAGAGTGATGGGGACCGTCGCCGCGTGCGCGGGGGTGGGGGTGGCGAGGCCCGCCCCCACCGCGAGCGCGAGCGCCGCGGCGATGGAGGTGATCTTCGGGACCTGCCTGGAACCGGCATGCCTGCCGGAACGTGCTGAGCTCATGACGCTCCTGTCTAGCGGGGGTGGTCCCCCAGACGGGGGACGGATCTGTCGCCATTCTTGCCAGACGGCGCAGCACTCCGCCAGAGCAGGAGCGTGAATTGCTGAAGACCAGTGGGTGCCCGCCGGGACGTTGCCCGCACGGGCGCGACCTCACATGTCGCGGTAACGCCTGGCCGCTGCCATGCCGGCACGCAGTTCCTCGGCTGTGCACTTCTTGGTGTAGACGGGAGTGTCCCGCTGGACCCGCCAGCCCTCGGAGAGCGGTGTCACCACGACGGGGTCGAAGCCGATCTCGTCCACCAGGGAGCCGACGGTCGCCGCCGCGTCCGCGTCGTCCGAGACGACGGCGAGCGCGCGCCGGTCGGGGGTGCCCGCCGGCTGGGCGTGGTCGAGGATCTCCCTGAAGAAGATGTGGTTGAAGGTCTTCACGACCCTCGACCCGGGCAGGTGGGCCTGCAGCAGTTCCGACGTGGTGGTCGACTCGTCGTCCAGCTCGGCGATGTGTCCGTCCCGCTGCGGATAGTAGTTGTTCGTGTCGATGACGATCTTGCCCGCCAGGGGTTCGACCGGGACGTCGTCGATCGCCTTCAGCGGGATCGTGACGACGGCGATGTCGGCGGCCGCTGCCGCCTCCTCCGCAGTGGCGGCACGGGCGTTGGGGCCGAGCAGCGCAATCGTCTCGGCGAGAGTCTCGGGTCCGCGCGAGTTGCTGAGTACCACCTGGTAGCCGTGGTCCACGAACGCCCTGGCGAGGGTCGATCCGATGTGCCCGGCTCCGATGAATCCGATCGTTGTCATGTCTTCCCCAACCCGGCCCGGACGCGACACATTCCGCCCGGTAGCTGAGGCCGCCGCCAGCCGGTGGGGCAGGCGGAGCGGCTCAGGTCGTCGACGACTGGCTGACGGTTCCGGCGACAGGCGTCGCTTCGTCCGGCTCGTAGGCTGCCTGCGGGGCGTAGGCGGGATCGTCCACCTTGCCCCGCGGCATCGCGAAGCCCGCCAGCAACATGGTGACGGCCGTGACCGCCGCGGCGATGAAGACCCAGGTCGACGCGTTCACGATGGTGGCGTAGTCATGCTCGCCGGCTCCGCTGGCAATCAGGTTGTTGGCGATCGCACCGAAGATGGCGACACCGACGGCGCTGCCCGCCGTCCTGGCGAACACGTTGACGCCCGTGACCACGGCACGCTCGTTCCAGTCGACCGACGCCTGGGCAGCGATGAGGGACGGCGCGGCCGTCCAGCCGAGCCCGAAGCCGATCACGAAGCAGGTGACCGCCACCGAGACCGGGCTGGGCCAGTGACCGGTCGCGGCCAGCCCCGCCGAACCGAGGATGGCGATGCCTGCACCCAGCAGGACCGTCAGCCTGAAGCCGTGCTTCATGTAGAGCCTGCCGGAGTTGGAGGCCGCCAGCGGCCAGCCGAGAGTGAGCGCCGCGACCGCCGCACCACTGATGAGCGGCGTCATGCCGATCGAGTTCTCCAGGTAGGTGGGGACGTAGCTGGTGACACCGATGAGCAGTGCACCGACGCCCAGCGAGATGAAGGTGGTGGTCCTGATCAGCGGACGCGCGAGGATCGACAGGTCGAGGATCGGTTCGGCGGCACGACGCTCGACGAGCGGGAAGACCGCGAGCGCGACGATGCCCAGCCCCATGGTGGCGAGGCTCGGCCAGGACAACCAGGGCCAGCCGTTGCCGCCCTGCAGCAGGGCGAGGATCAGCGCGGTCAACCCGATCGTGAGCGTGGTCGCGCCCAGGTAATCGATCTTGTGCTCGCGGTGGCTCACGTGCTCGTGGTACGCGCGCATCAGCGACCAGCCCGCGATGAGGCAGAGCGGGATGTTGACGAGGAAGATCCAGCGCCAGGACACGAACTGGGAGAAGACGCCGCCCAGGGCCGGGCCGACCACCGACGAGATGGCCCACACGCTGGCGATGTAGCCCTGGACCTGCGCGCGTTCCTCCACCGTGTAGATGTCGCCGACGATGGTCATCGACATGGGCGCTACAGCGCCGGCGCCCAGCCCCTGGACCACGCGGAAGGCGATGAGCGCCGTCATGTTCCAGGCGAGGCCACACAGGATCGAGCCGAGCAGGAAGAGTCCGACGCCGACGAGGATGATCGGCTTGCGCCCGATGGTGTCGGCGAGCTTGGAGTAGATCGGGACCGAGACGGCCTGCGCGAGCATGTAGGCGCTGAAGAGC
>JAEWIK010000048.1 GCA_023387135.1 Actinomycetes bacterium
GGATCTGCTCCATGGCCCCCAGGATGAGGATGAAGGCGAAGCCCACGCCGGACCAGATCGCGACGAGGATCACAGGGACGAGGGCAGTCGCCGGGTCGGTCAGCCACGCGCCGTCGCTGCCGAGCCCCAGGTTCCCCAGGATCACGTTCACCGTGCCGAACCCCGGCTGGAACGCCGTGCTCCAGTAGACGGCGACGGCGGCGGCGGGAGCGACGCCCGGGATGAACCACACCACGCGGTAGAACGCCGCGCCTGCCACGTTCCGGCTCACGGCCGCCGCGAGCAGGGTCGCCAGCACCACGATCCCGGCGGCGCTCGTGACGGAGAACAGGAGCGTCCGAAGAAGTGATTCGTAGAGCTCCGGGTCGGCCAACTGCCTCACGTACTCGCCGAACCCGCTGAACTCGATGCTGCCGACGCCGCTCCAGTCGGAGAGGCTGATCCGGATCGCCTGGAACACCGGCACGCCGAGGAAGACCACGATCGCGAGGACAGCCGGGACACCGGTCACGACGTTGGCGATGCGGACCCGTTGCGCACGGGTCGAGGCGGCTCGCCCGACGCGGACCGCGGGTTTCGGGACAGGTGGCGCGCTCACTGGAGGACTCCTTCATCGCCCGCGTGGTCGGGAAGCCAGGAAGGGCTTCCCGACCCGCGAGGCACAGACGTGACTAGTTGCTCTGCCGGAACTTGTCCAGAGCCGCCTGCTGGGCTTGGGCGACGTCGTCGACGGTGAGCTTCCCTGTCAGCACCTGCTGAAGGTTGGTGCCGATGGTCGTCTGGCCGAACTCGCCGGGGACCGCTGACGTCCAGCCGACGGGGGCGCCGTTCTCGCTGACGTCACCGATGAGTTCGGAGACGATGGGGTCCACGCCCGTGAGCGACTTGATGTCGACGGTGTTCACCGCCGGCAGGGCGAAGCCGGTGTTTGCCACGGCATCGGCCTGGCCCTCGTCGGTCAGCCAGAACTCGAGGAACTTCTTGGCAGCGTCCTTGTGCTTGGCGTTGGCCGGGATGGCCATCGATTCGCCGTGATAGGACGGGATCGCCACCTTCTTCCCGCCGTCGACGGGCGGCAGGAGGAGCCAGCTGAAGTGCAGGCCGGCCTTCTTGATGTCAGCCACGGAGAAGTTGCCGCCCAGGTACATCGCCGCCTTCCCCTGGAGGAAGAGGGACTCCGCGGTCGGGTCGTCCTGTCCCAGGTAACCGGTCTGGAAGACGCCGTTGTCGGCCCAGTCCTTGACCTGCTGGACGGCTGCGACGAATGCCGGGTCGGTGTACGTGGCGGTGACCGGGACGTCCTTGTCGAAGGAGGTGAGGTAGTTCTTCATCTGCTCGGGCGTCGCCGAACTCTCCAGGAGCTGGTCGACCATCCACCCATAGCGACCCGGCTCCTTGCCGTTGAAGGCGAGTGCCTGCAGTCCCTTCGACTTCAGCTTGGCGGCGATGTCGAACAGGGTCTTGTTGTCGGGGATCCGATGGTCGGCGGGGATCGTGACGCCGACCTGCTGGAGGAGATCGGTGTTGGCGAACACCACGTTGTAGAAGATCGAGTCGATGGTCGCGACGTAGCGCTTTCCGTCCGATGCCGTGAGGCTGGCAGCGGTGCTCGCGCCGTAGCGCTTCTCGAGGTCCTGGCTCTTCCACACGTCGTCGAGCGGCTCCAACTGCTTGGCTGCCATGGTGGCCGTGTAGACCGGGGAGTTCGTGGGGACGAGCGCCAGGTCAGGGGGGTTGCTGCCACTGATGACCTGGGTGTTCGTGGACGACTTCTGTTCATCGGTGATGATGACGAAGTTGAGTTTGATGTCCGGGTGGGCGGCCTCGAAGCGCTGCTTCAGGACGCCGACCATGTCACCCCACCCGGCTGCCTGCTGCACGGTGATCGTGACAGGCCCGGAAGCACCCGAACCGGGTCCCGTCCCGCATCCTGCCACGGCGATCGCAACCGCCGTTGATACTCCGATAGCCGCCAGTGCCCTGCGGGCCATTCTGAAGCGGAATGTGTCCATCTCGTTGCTCCTGTTCGCTTCTCTGCGACGACGAGCCGGCTTCAACGAGCTCGACTCCCCATGCCGGGCCGGGACCGTCGCGGTCACTCGCTGACCGCATCGGCGCCCTGCCCTCGGTGATGCTAGAAAACGTTTACTCGAAAGTCAACACACTCCGTTTCGACCGCCCTGACCCCCGGTCTCCGGCTCGTGAGGACGACCTGGCGGAGGCTCCGGCAGCGGTATGGTGACCGACCATGACCACAGCGATACCCCCTCGAAGCTCCCTGGCGTTCCTCGGTGACAGCGTCACCGACTGCGGCCGCCGCCTGCCCGAATCCGCCCCGCTCGGTGACGGGTACGTCAGGCTTCTCGCGGACATCCTCTCGGGCTCCAACGGTCCTGTGAATATCATCAATCGCGGGGTGAACGGCTCTCGGGTGAGCGACCTCCTGCAGCGCCTGGACGGCGACCTTTCCGAGCCCGCGGACATCGTCACGGTGCTCGTCGGCATCAACGACACCTGGCGACGGTTCGACTCGGGCCTGGTCACCAGCGCCGCGTCGTACGAGGCTGACTACCGCGAGCTCGTCGCTCACATCAAGGCCGTCGGGTGCAGGCGCCTCGTCGTGATGGAACCGTTCCTGCTGCCCCAGGACGACGACCAAGCGACGTGGAGGGCTGACCTCGACCCCAAGATCGAGGCGGTTCGAAGGATAGCCGCCGAGACCGGCGCGACCCTCGTCCCGCTCGACGTGGAATTCACCAATGCGCACCGCGCCGCCGTGGCCCGCGGAGACGGCGAAGCGGCTCGGCTGACCGCCGACGGGGTGCATCCGACCGCCCTTGGACATCGGCTCATCGCCGACACCTGGCTGGCTGCTGTCACCGTGTCCTGACGCCCGGGACCATGCCGGGTGCCTCAGGAATCAGCGTCCCCGGCTGGACTCCCGCACTATCAATGCCGGCTGCAGGACGACGTTCTGCGGCGGCGAGGTGAAGCCGAGAGTCCTCTGCACGAGCAGGCGCGCCGCGGCTTCTCCGATGTCCACCACCGGCTGCCGGACGACAGTCACCGTCGGCGTTGCGAGGCTGGTCCAGTCCTCGTCGTCGGAGCCGGCGAGCGCGACCTCGGGCTCCCGACGCGCCTGGAGCGCGAGGTACGCGCCCTGCGTGGTGGGGCCGTTCACACAGAACACCGCGGCGGGCGGTTCGGGGAGGTCGAGCAGCTCGAGCATGGCGGCCTTGCCGCCCGCGAGCGTCAGGCGGGTCTGACGCCGATACTCGGGCGGGATGCCGACCCCCTTCTCCGCCAGCGCCGCCAGGAAACCGGCGGTACGGCCGGCGACCGGCGTACCTGGCACATCGTCGGAGATGTAGGCGATACGGCGGAAGCCCTGCTCGAAGAAGTGGTCGGCCACCAAGCGCCCGGCCTGTTCATTGTCGATGCTCACCGAATCGTGGCGCGATTCGGGGTAGCTCCTGTCGAAGAAGACCACCGGGACGTCGATGCCGTCGAAAGCGATCGGATTGCTCGCGCCACCGACAATGAGTCCTGACACGCGTTGGCTGATCGACGCCTGCAGGTAGCGCCGTTCCCGCTCGACGTCGTAGCCGGTGATGCCGAGGTAGACGCTGACCCCCGCTTGCTCGGCCATGTTCTCCGCAGCGGCGACGACCGCGGTGATGAACGCGTTCAACTCCTGCACGATCACTGCCCACGAGTTGCTCTGCTGCAGCCGGAGGGCGCGCCCGACATTGTTCGGTACATACCCGAGACGAAGGGCGGAGGCGCGCACGCGCTCTGCCAATTCGGGGGCCACCGTGACGATTCCGTTCAGTGCCCGCGAGGCAGTCGCTATCGAGACTCCTGCCTCCTTGGCGACCTCGCGGATTGTCACTCCGGGCACGTCAGTCCACCTCCTCCGGCTGAGTATCGAACCGCCCGTGGCACCATACCGCCCGCACTCACGACGCGGGCGGCGGCCGGGCTCCGGCTCTGCACCAGAGGACGAGATCGCCTGCCGAGCAGCCGGCCGGCGCAGCGGGGGGGAGCCCATTTCCCCCCCCCGCCCCCGGGCTCA
>JAEWIK010000139.1 GCA_023387135.1 Actinomycetes bacterium
AGCTTGGCCAGGGCGGCCTTCCGCTGCTCGACGGTCTCGGAGACGATCATCTCGCGGATGGCCGCGATCCTGTCGGTCTCGAAGAACATGTGCTCGGTGCGGCAGAGGCCGATGCCCTCGGCACCGAACTCACGAGCCTGAGCGGCGTCGGCAGGGGTGTCGGCGTTGGTCCGGACCTTGAGGGTGCGGAACTTGTCGGCCCACTCCATGACACGGCCGAAGTAGCCGCTGATCTCGGCGGGGACGGTGTCGATGGCCTCGCCGTACACGTTGCCGGTGGAGCCGTCGAGGGAGATCCAGTCGCCTTCGGAGTACTGCTTGCCACCGAGGGTGAAGGACTTCTCGTCAGCGCCGAACTTGATCTCGCCGAGGCCCGCGACACAGCACGTGCCCATGCCACGCGCCACGACCGCGGCGTGCGAGGTCATGCCGCCACGCGCCGTCAGGATGCCCTGCGCGTAGTGCATGCCCTCGATGTCCTCGGGGGTGGTCTCGAGACGGACGAGGATGACAGGCTTGCCTGCCTTGCCCTCGGCGGCCGCGTGCTCGGCGGTGAAGACGACCTGGCCGGACGCCGCACCCGGGGAGGCCGGGAGGCCCTTGCCGATCGGGGTGGCGGCCTTGAGCTCGGCGCCGTCGAACTGCGGGTGCAGCAGGGCGTCGATCTGCTTCGGGTCGATGGAGAGCACCGCCTGCTCCGGCGTGATCTTGCCCTCGTCCACCAGATCGCAGGCGATCTTGAAGGCGGCGGCGGCGGTGCGCTTGCCGTTGCGGGTCTGGAGCATGAAGAGCTTGCCCTCTTCGATGGTGATCTCCATGTCCTGCATGTCGCGGTAGTGCTCTTCGAGGCGGCCGACGATCTCGACGAACTGGTCGTAGACGGCCGGGTTCTGCTGCTTGAGCTGGTCGATCGTCTGCGGGGTGCGGATGCCGGCGACGACGTCCTCGCCCTGTGCGTTCATCAGGAACTCGCCGAAGAGGCCCTTGTCACCCGTGGAAGGGTTGCGGGAGAACGCCACGCCGGTGCCGGAGGTCTCGCCCATGTTGCCGAAGACCATCGACTGGACGTTGACCGCGGTGCCCCAGCTGGAGGGGATCTCGTTCATGCGGCGGTAGTAGACGGCGCGCGGGTTGTCCCACGAGCGGAAGACTGCCTTGATGGCGCCGAAGAGCTGCTCGACAGGATCGGACGGGAAGTCGGCACCGATCTTGTTCTTGTACTCGGCCTTGAACTGGTTGGCCAGTTCCTTGAGGTCGTCGGCGGTGAGCTCGGTGTCCTGGGTGACGCCGCGAGCTTCCTTCATCTCGTCGATGAGCTTCTCGAAGTAGGCCTTGCCGACCTCCATGACGACGTCGGAGTACATCTGGATGAACCGACGGTAGGAGTCGTAGGCGAAGCGCGGGTTGTTCGACTTGCGCGCGATCGTCTCGACGACGGTCTCGTTCATGCCGAGGTTGAGGATGGTGTCCATCATGCCGGGCATGGACGCGCGGGCACCCGAACGGACCGACACGAGCAAGGGGTTCTCGGGATCGCCGAACTTCTTGCCCATGGCCTCTTCCAGCACTGCGACATGCTGCATGATCTCGGCCTTGATGGAGTCGTTGATCTGCTCGCCGTCGGTGTAGTACTGGGTACACGCCTCGGTGGTGATCGTGAAGCCCTTCGGCACGGGCATGCCGAGGCCGGTCATCTCGGCGAGGTTCGAGCCCTTGCCGCCGAGCAGGTTCTTCATCGAGGCGTCGCCCTCGGCGAAGTCGTACACATACTTGGTCATAGTGAGGTTGAGTCTCCTTCAGTGGCTCCGGCAATGCCACGCGGACGGCCGCACCGTGGCCTCCTCGGCGCCGACCGGAGCGTCCCGGCGCCACTGGCGTTTTGCGCTCCTAACCGTACCCCGTCGGGGCACGAGGTTTCACATCGTTCATGCCATCGCCGCCGTCCGCGCCGGTCAGGGACGGGACGCCTCGATCACCGCGTACCGCTGCAACTCCACCAGCGCGACGCCGTCGGGAGCCTCGGCCAGGCGCAGCAGCCGCAGCGCCGCCGCGTCCGTCTCTTCGACCTCGCCGAGCGCGTCATGCAGGAAGCCGCGGAGCGCGCGGGCGTCGGCCAGGCGGGTCCCGTCCGCCGACAGCAGGGACGGGTCTGCCGCCAGGACGAGCAGCAGCATGCAGTACTCGCGCGGCAGCCCTTCACCCAGCGACGGCTGGAAGTAGGGCAGGTCGAGGGCGAGCGCGCCGTGCCGTTCGTAGAAGTCCAGCCGTCGCCGCGGGTCACCCTGGGACGGGTCGGGCTCGTGGCAGTCGGGCCTGTCGACCTCGGCCAGGACCAGCGGGAACCGCTCGCGCCAGCGCGCCACGACGGCGTCGAGCAGGCGTCCGCCCAGGCCTCGGCTGCGCGCCGCCCGGGAGACGGCGAGGTAGGAGAGCAGTGCCACGCCGTCGCCGAAGTCGCCGATCGCGACCGCCGCGCGCCGGCCGTCCTCCTCGGTCACCACCACCTCGCAGGTGCCCGTCGCCACCGCCGCCAGCAGGTCGTCAGGCGTCACGAGTTCGCCCGGCCTGAAGGCGGGCACCATGAGTTGCTCGTACACCGCGAGGATGTCAGCGGGCTCCGTCAGCGCGACTGTCTGCATCGTCACTCCTCACGGTCCACGATTCTGCCGGGCGCTCGTGCCGGCTGCCACCCCTCCCCCGCCAGTCACCAGCCCTCGCCTGTGGAAGACTCCAGGAGAGCCGGGCACCGCCGCCGGACGTGCGGGGCGATCCGAAGGAGGACCGATGCACTCCACCACCGAGAGGTTCTCGGACCCGGGTTTCGCCCTGCCCGGCCTCGACCTGGGGGTGGCGACCGCCGCCACCCAGATCGAAGGCGGCAACGCCGACACCAACTGGCACCGCTGGGCGGCGCTGCCGGGCAGGATCGCCGACGGCAGCACGCCGGCCCGGGCCGCCGACCACTGGAACCGCGTCGAGCAGGACGTGGCGCTGCTCGGCGAGTTGGGGGTCAGGCACTACAGGATGGGGCTGGAGTGGGCGCGCCTCGAGCCGACGCCCGGACAGTTCGACGCCGCGGCCTTCGCCCACTACCGCGACGAGCTGACCCGGCTGCGGAGCGCGGGAATCGTCCCGCTCGTCACCCTGCACCACTTCAACAACCCGTGGTGGTTCGAGAACGCCGGCGGCTTCGAGTCGCCCTCCGCGCTGGCGGTGTGGGACAGGTACGTCGGCACTGTCGTCGACTCCTTGGGCGACCTGATCGACGACTGGGTCACCGTCAACGAGCCCAACGTCTACGCGACCAAGGGGTGGCTGGACGGCGAGTGGCCGCCGGGAGTGAAGGACTCGATCCTCGGCGCGCAGAGGGTGATGCAGGTGCTCGCCGTCGCCCACATCCGCGCGTACCAGGCGATCCACTCACGCTTCCCGGACGCGAGGGTCGGGGTGGCCAACCACCTGCGCGTCTTCGCGCCGCGGAGAGCGTGGAACCCGCTCGACCACGTCAGCGCGCACGCCGCCAGGTACCTCTTCCAGACCGCGCTGACGAGGGCGTTCAGCACCGGGCGCTTCCTCGCCCCCTTCGTCCAGCCCAAGGGTGTCGAACCGGGCAGGTACTACGACTTCCAGGGCATCAACTACTACACGCGCAGTTCGGTCAGCGGCCTCGCCGACGGGGTGGCGGGCGACGTCCCGCTGAACGATCTGGGCTGGGAGATCTACCCCGGCGGGCTCGCCGAGGTGGCGAGGTGGACGCACGAAAACTTTCCCGGGCCGCTCTGGATCACCGAGAACGGCACCGCCGACGTCGCCGACGCGTTCCGTGCGCGCTTCCTCTACGAGCACCTGGCGGTCATCGCCGGCTCGGGCCTGCCGATCGAACGCTTCTACCACTGGTGCTTCACCGACAACTTCGAGTGGGCCGCCGGCGAACTGCCCCGCTTCGGGCTGGTCGCGCTGGACTACGAGAACCAGGCCCGCAGCATCCGCGAGTCGGGGCGCTTCTACGGCGACATCATCGCCAACGGCGGCGTGACTGCCGAGGCCTACCACCGCTGGGTGGAGGGCCAGGAGTACCGCCGCTGACGGCCCGCGTGACAGCCGTCGGCCCCGGGGGGGGGGGGGGGGCCCCCCCGGGGGCCGGGGGGGGGG
>JAEWIK010000232.1 GCA_023387135.1 Actinomycetes bacterium
GCGCATCGATCCACGACTTGTCGATGTTGGCGGCGGACCTGCAGATGCCGTGGGTGACGACGGTGGGGAGCGTGACGCCGATGGGGGCGTCCCCGATCTGGTCGGCGAAGGCGTCGACGATGCGGGCGACGACGTTCGCCACCTTCTTGGGCGTCGACTCCTTGGGAGTGAGGATCCTGAGGCGTTCGGCGGCGAACTCGCCCTTCTCAAGATCGACCGGCGCACCCTTGATGCCCGAGCCGCCGATGTCGATTCCCAGCACTGCCGTCTTGCTCATGCGGAGAACATTAGTGGACGTCGCGACCCTGCCCCGGCAGTGCTGTCCGGTGCGCTGCGGCTCGCCCACAGGGCTCTTCGCCCTAGACTCGGCGGCGTGACGACCTGGCTAGTGACCGGCGGAGCCGGATACATCGGTGCGCACGTGGTGCGTGCCCTCGCCGCCGAGGGAATGGCGCCGGTGGTGCTCGACAACCTCTCCTCAGGCATCGCGGGGTTCGTGCCCGACGGCGTCCCGTTCGTGGACGGCGACATCCTCGACACCGAGCTCGTCACGAGGGTGCTGACCGAGCACGGCTGCTCAGGAGTGGTCCACGTGGCGGGGTTCAAGTACGCCGGGGTGTCGGTCCAGCGGCCCGTCCACACCTACACCCAGAACGTCACAGGCACGACGTCGGTGCTCGCTGCCATGGAGGCCGCCGGCGTGACGAACCTCGTCTTCTCGTCGAGCGCCGCCGTCTACGGAACTCCCGACACCGAACTCGTCGAGGAGGATTCGCCCAAACGTCCCGAGTCCCCGTACGGGGAGTCGAAGCTGATCGGCGAGTGGATCATCAACGACGTCGTCAGGGCACGGGACGACTTCAAGGCCACGAGCCTGCGGTACTTCAACGTGGTGGGCTCGGCGACCGACGAGGTGTACGACGCCAGCCCGCACAACCTGTTCCCGATCGTGCTGGAGACCCTGATCGCCGGTAGGACGCCACGCATCAACGGCGACGACTACGCGACCCCCGACGGCACCTGCGTGCGCGACTACGTCCACGTCGGCGACCTCGCCGTCTCGCACGTCGCCGCGGCGAAGGCGCTGGAGGCCGGCAGCGAGCTGCTCCCGGCGTACAACCTCGGCAGCGGCGAGGGTCTCTCCGTGCGCCAGATCATGGACGCGATGGCACGCGTGACGGGCATCGACTTCACCCCCCAGATCGCGCCGCGGCGCCCCGGCGACCCGGCGAGGATCGTCGCCACCGGCGAGGCCGCCGCGCGCGACCTCGACTGGAAGATGCGCTACTCGGTGGACGAGATGGTGGCGTCGGCGTGGTCGGCCAGGCAGGCCGCTACGCCCCCCGTCCCTCGTTGAGTGGAGGATTCCACACCGTGTTCGGTGGGGGATCCTCCGGGACGTTGGCGATCGCCTCCGTGACGTCGTGCTCGACCCTCGCACCGGCCAGCGACTTCAGTTCTGGGAGGCGGGTGCGGAGGGCGTCGGCGTCCGTCCCGTCGGCGTGGACGCGCAGGCGGGCGCCTGCGGTGTGGATCCCGAGGTCGGCCAGACCCAGGCGGCGTGAGACAGGCCCCTGCGAGACGCGGAACGACTGCGCGCGCGCGTGCGGGACGAGCTGCCAGCGCCGCACCAGCCAGCCGTGTTGCGCGACGAAGAGGTGGTCGTCGAAGCCCCAGCGCAGGAACGGAGCCGAGAACGGGTGCAGCCAGCGGGCTGCCGGCGGCGTCGTCGCCAGCGGGACGGTCTCGTACGAGACCGACGGCCACAGCGCCGCCAGGGCCGTCCGCACCTGTTCGATGGTCCCGGCCGGCAGCATGATCGAGTTCACCTGGGATGAGTTCTCGTTGTCGGTGACGTCGCCCCAGCCGATGACGTCGAGGTCGATCCTGTAGAGGCCGAGCCGCCGCCAGATGAACGACTGGCTGAGCTGGATCGCCTGCACCCTGCGGGTGGGCAGCGACTGGCTGGTCAGGCTCGTGAGGCCGCGGGTGATGCGCAGGCCGGCGGCCCTGCGGGAGAGCGTGTAGTTGAACTGGCCCGTCACCCGGCGCCCGATGAAACCGACGAGGCCGCTGAGGAGCGGCACCGCGAGGCCGACTCCCACCCACGGCATGTCGAGCGCGAAGGCGACGACCGCGGCGACGATGCCGCCGAGCAGGATCATGAAGAACTCGTGGGAGGTCACGGCGGCGAGGATGAGGACCTGCGGCTGCACGCGGACGAGGACCTCGTCCTCCTCCTGCAGGTCCTGCAGCACGGCCGAGGTGGACAGCTGGACCTGGCGCGTGTGGTCGGCCTGGTGGCCCCTGGCGCGGGCGAGCAGGTAGTCGCGGAGCTGGTAGGCGCGCTTGAGACTCAGGTAACGCAGCTTCGTCGGCTGGCCGCCACCGACGTCGATCTGCACCTCGGCGAGCTGGAAGAGCCGGGCGGCGAAGGGTTGCACGACGTCGATCGCCTGGACGCGCTCGAAGGCGATCCGCTGCGACGTCCTGAAGATCGCGCCGGTGTCGATCCGCAGCTCCTCGGCGTCCACGACGAAGCGGGTGAACCGCCAACTGACGAAGCCCGCGATCACGGCGAGCAGCGCGATCCCGCCGACGCCCGCCAGCAGGAACTGCCACGGCGGAAGCCTGCCGCCGTCGGGCTGCTCGGTGCCGTCGGGGATGAGCTCGCGTCCGACGCTGATGATGATGGCGAGCAGCACCACCCAGCCGCGGATCAGCGGGGTCAGGGGGTGGGGCCGTTCGGTGAGCTTTTCGGCCGGGGGCGCGGGAGGCGCCACGGCCTGCTCGTACTGCAGTGGCTGCGGCTCCGGTTCCCGCGGAGCCTCGAAGGACGGGCCGGGTTGCTGGAAGCTCACAGCGGCAACGCCTGGCTCTCGCCGGCCTTGACCAGCCGGTCACGAAGCCCGGTGGCGACGTCGGCGTTGAGGCCGGGGATCGAGGCGTGCGATTCGACGCTGGCTGTCACGAGCGCCACCTTCGCCAGCCCCCAGAGCCTGTCGATCGGGCCGGAGTGCACCTGGACCGACTGCATGCGGCTGTAGGGGATGACGCTGAGGTGGCGATTCCACAGCCCGCTGCGGATGATGAGGTCGTGCTCGCGCTCGGCGTAGCGGAAGGCGCGCGTCCAGCGCCACGCCCTGATCGTCAGCCACGCCCACCAGACGACGCCGACCGCGGCGGCGATGACCGGTGCCCACCACGGCAGGAACAGCCAGCAGCCGATGATGACGAGGGCGACCAGCACGAGGTTGCCGACGGCGGTCTCGACGGCGCGGGCCGTGGCGGCACGCGGAGCGAGGCTCTGCCAGGCCGGTGCGTCCGGGGTGAAGAGGTCGTCCATGCCCGCAAGCCTACGAGCGCCTGGACCTTTTCACCTTCGGGTTCTTCACGTCCACGCCGCCGAAGAAGGCGACGCCCTTGAGGATGAGCCTCGGAGCGCCGGGTTGCGGGGGCGACACCTTGGAGTCGATCCCGCCGAAGATGCCCGACGCATGGTTGCGCACCTCGACGCCCGGCGGCACCGTCACCTCGATGCCACCGAACATGCAGAACGCGTTGATGGTGATCTCCTGGCCTTCGAACACGGCCTGGGACATGTCGAGTTCGACACCCCCGAAGACGGCGAGCGCCGAGATGTGCTTGCGCACCCGCCAGTGACCCTTGCGCGTGGTCCCGGAG
>JAEWIK010000234.1 GCA_023387135.1 Actinomycetes bacterium
GCGGCGAAGAACGGCTCGGCGGCGGGGGTGCGCCAGTCGACGAGGAGTTGCCTGCCGGCCGCGTCGGTGAGGCCGATCCGCCCGACGTAGGTGGGCTCCGGCTCGCCGGTCGTGACCATCCTGCCCAGGCAGATGTCCACGCCGAACCGCCGCAGCATCCGCTGCCTGGCGCTCAGCCGGTGGATGTCGAGGTCGCGGTCCATGGCACCCCTGCCACGTCCGCCGGGAGCCTTGCGGAGGCGCTCGAGTTGGTCGGCGAGGTCGGCCTCCTGCCGGGCGAGGCAGGCGGCGACCGCCGCGAAGTGGTCCCTGTCGGGGCCGATCAGGCGGGGGTCGGCCTTGGCTGCGAGACGGCTGGGGAGGGCGAAGACATCGGCTGGCACAAGCGCAGATTCTGCGCCGGCAGGGGGGCCTTGCGGCAAGACCCCCCTTGGGCTATAGATTGAAAGTGCCGGGGGAGGCGCTCGCTAGAATGGCGCGCTGTTATGCCAACTCACTCTTCCAGGCCCAGGACTCCGAGGTCGTTCCCCCTCGTCCCGTGGCTGATCTCCACGCTCGCGCTCATCCTGCTCGCCCTCGCCGGCTGGATCAGGCTGAAGTTCGGCGCCGTGACCTTCGAGCAGATCATCACCAACCTGCCGATCTCGAACGGCGAGGGGGTCGGTGACGACTCCCTACTCGTCAGCGCGGTGCTGCTCTGCATAGCCCTGCCCGTCGTGACGACGACGCTGGTCGCGCTGGTCGTGTGGCGGACGGGCGGGACGCGGCCGCGGCGGCGGCGACGGGTCGTCATCCCGTCGCTCGGGCTGGCGGTGGCGCTCGGAACACTGCTCGCCGTGGCGGGGGTGCCCCAGGCGGCGAGCGCGATGCTCGACCCGAGGACGATCGGCGACTACTACGTCGCCCCGTCGGTCGAGTCGGTCCCTGACAAGCCGAGGAACCTCATCACCGTCTACCTGGAGTCGACCGAGAACACCTTCGCCGACGAGGACCTGTTCGGGGAGAACCTGCTGGCGAACCTCGATTCCGCGACGAGCGGCTGGGCCTCTTACGACCTGCACCAGTACCCGACCGGGGGCTGGACGATGGCGGGCATCGTCGGGACGGAGTGCGGCATCCCGCTGAAGAGCAAGCTGCTGACGGTGGGGGTGAACCCCAATGTCTTCGGGGAGGAGGTCGAGCACTACCTGCCCGGGGCCACCTGCCTCGGCGACGTGCTCGCCGACAACGGGTACACCAACGCCTTCGTGGGCGGCGCGCACACCCGGTTCGGCGGCAAGGACACCCTGCTGTCCGACCACGGCTACACCTCGATCCAGGGTCTCGACAACTGGGAGGCCGCCGGCGAGCAGCGTTCCGACATCTCGGCGTGGGGCCTGTCCGACGCGAGGATGTTCGTGCACGCGCAGCGGACCCTCGACAGCCTGCGGGCCACCGGCAAGCCATTCAACCTGACGATCCTCACCCTCGACACCCACGACCCCGGGGCTGTCTATCCCTCGTGTGGGGGCACCGACGAGGCGCGGCTGGCGACGGCCATCAAGTGTTCGGGACGGGCCGTGGCCGGCTTCCTCGACCACCTCAAGCGGAACGGCTACCTCGACGACACTGTGGTGGTCCTCATGGGCGACCACGTGAAGAACACCGGTGACAGCGACCAGTTGCGCGCCCAGCTCGAGAGCGTCGGTGAGCGCACGATCTACTTCAGGGCCTGGAGCCCTGACGGCATCAGGTTCACCAGGCAGGGAGCCGACCAGCTCTCGATGCTGCCCACCACTCTCGAACTGCTGGGCATGAAGGTGCCGGGCGGCAGGGCGGCGCTCGGGGTGTCGTTCGTCGGCGAGCACGACCTGGCAGGGACGGCGCTCTCGCTCCCCGAGGACCAGTACCGGTCGCTCCTCGAAGCGCCGTCGAGCGAGCTGTACCAGCGGTTCTGGGAGTCCTGAGCGTCGCGGCGCCGCCGCCCCGGGGCGCGCGCGAGGGCGGTGCCGCCCGCCGCGGGATGCTTGACGCGGGCGCCGTCAGGGAGGTGTGCTGGGGAGCACGCCGCCGACCGGCAGCGGGGTGTCGACGAGGTGAGGTGGGAAGTGACCCTGCTCTATCTGGTTCGTCATGGGCAGACCGAATGGTCCCGCACCGGCCGCCACACGTCGGTCACCGACCTCGACCTCACGCCGTCCGGGGTCGAGCAGGCCGAGCGACTCGCCTCCCGGCTGGACCCGTCGGACTTCGGCCTGGTGCTCAGCAGCCCCCGGCTGCGCGCGAGGCGGACCGCCGAACTGGCGGGCTTCACCGACTACGAGGTCGACGACGACCTCGTCGAGTGGAACTACGGCGACTTCGAAGGGCTCACGAGCGATCAGATCAGGGAACGCTGGCCGGGCTGGCGGATCTGGTTCAACGGCTGCCCGGGTGGGGAGACCTCGGACGAGGTTCGCGCCAGGTTGACGCGCGTCGTCGCCCGCGTGCGCAACTCGGGCGTCGAGCGGGCGATCTGCTTCGGCCACGGTCACGCGTCGAGGGTGCTCGCGCTGTGCTGGCTGGACTTCCCGCTGATCTTCGGTCAGAGCTTCCCGCTCGAGGTCGCCAGCCTCTCGGTGCTCGGCAGGGAGAAGGAGTCTGCCGCCATCATCCGCTGGAACAGCTGACCCCCTCAGTGCAGCGAGGCGTCAGCCGGCTTCCACTCCCAGCGGTGGAAGCGCACTGTCAGGCCCGCGCGCGTGGGCGCGCACAGGTACGGCCCGGCCTCCACGGCGGCGTGCGGATCGAGCGGTGCCAGCCTCACGAACCTGAACGGCTCGTCGTCGACCCGCGCGCGGATCGTGACGGCGTCGCCGGCCCGGCTCGCCCTGATGCACGCGCGCCGTCCCGTCCACTCCGGGACGGGCGCGGAGGACCAGTCTGACGTGTCCCGGGTGACGACGGCCCCGAGGTTGGGCGTGCCGTCGGCGAACTCGATGCCCGCCTTGATCCACGACGTCGCCGAGGCCCGCAGGAAGACCCCTGCCTGGTCGAACTGTTCGGTGAGCCCCACCGTGAACTCGACCTCGACGGCGCTGCCCTGGGGAAGCGGGGCGAGCAGGGCGTGCTCGTTGTCGTGGACGAACCCGTAGGAGGTGGTCCGCCAGGCGTCCGAGCCCTCCACCGCCGTCACGACGAGGTCGTCGCCGTCCACCGCCGAGGAGACCGGCTGGTTGCTCCACGTCCCCTCGTCCCATCGCACGCCGCGTCCTGACATTGAGACTCCTTCCCGATGTGTGCCACGCGTCATCATGCACCGTCGCGCAGGAGTGCGCGGCTCGCCGGGCAACTCCGCGGTTTTCACGCGGCCACGCTCCTTCCCAGAGCCCGAGCCGGGACTAGCCTGAGCCAATGTCCCTCCCGGCGCGGCGCATCCAGTGGCTCTATCTGATCCTCACCCTGCTGACGACGCTCGCCGCCTCGTTCATCTGGGGAGTGAACACGCTGTTCCTGCTGGACGCCGGGCTCGACAACACCCAGGCCTTCGCGGCCAACGCCTTCTACACCCTGGGCATGGTGCTGTTCGAGGTGCCGACAGGGGTGGTGGCGGACACCCGCGGCCGCAGGTTCTCCTTCCTGCTGGGGACAGTCAGCCTCCTGGTGTCGACGCTGCTGTACTGGTGGATGTGGTACGTCAGCGCGCCGTTCTGGGGGTGGGCGATAGCGTCGGTGCTGATCGGGCTCGGCTTCACCTTCTTCTCCGGCGCCACCGAGGCGTGGCTGGTCGATGCCCTCGCCGCCACGGGGTACGAGGGTGACCTGGAGGCTGTCTTCGGAAGGGCGCAGGTAGCGGGCGGGATCGCCATGCTCGTCGGCTCGGTGCTCGGCGGCGTGGTGGCCCAGTTCGGTGACCTCGGCACCCCCTACCTGCTGCGGGCCGGGTTGTTGCTGGTCACCGCGGTTGTGGCGTGGGGGTGGATGCGTGACCTCGGGTTCACTCCGCAGCGGGAGGCGCACCCGCTCAAGGCGGTCAGGACGGTGCTCGCCGGAGCCGTCGACGGCGGCCTGCGGAACCGGCCGGTGCGTTGGCTGATGATCGCCGCGCCGTTCACCGCCGGCGTCGGCGTCTACGTGTTCTACGCGCTGCAGCCGTACCTGTTGCAGCTGTACGGCGACCCTCACGCCTACAGCGTCGCCGGCCTCGCCGCCGCGCTCGTCGCCGGTGCCCAGGTGGTGGGCGGGTTGTTGGTCGGGAGGGTACGCCGGTTGTTCTCCCGGCGTACCGGGGCCGTCGCCCTCAATGTCGTCGTCGGGGCGCTGCTGCTCGTGGGCATGGCGCTGGTGGGGTCGTTCTGGCTGGCCCTCGTGCTGGTCGCCTCCTGGTCGATGC
>JAEWIK010000239.1 GCA_023387135.1 Actinomycetes bacterium
GAAGTCGGCCCAGGTCTTCGGGACCTGGAGCCCCAGGTCGGCGAACACCTTCTTGTTGTAGAGGATGCCGCCGCCCATGGCCTGTCCGTCCGGGATCCCGTAGAGCTCCTTGCCGGACGTCACCGACGGCTTGAAGGCGTCGAGGACGTTGGCCATGTACGGCTCGTTGGTCAACGGCACCAGGTTGTTCGCCGGGTCGAGCGCCGCCATCAGGGAGCCGGAGTTGTACGAGAAGACGTCCGTCATCTCGCCGGTGGCCAGCCTGGTCTTCACCAGGTTGTCGCCGTCGGCGCCCTGGGGCCGGGTCTCCACCTTGACCGTCACGCCCTGCTTCGCGTCGCTGAAGGCCTTGGCGCGCGCTTCGGCGGCCTTCACCGTGTTCTCGGCGTTGTCGACGAGCCAGGTGATCTCGACATTGGCGGCGGGCGCTGACCCGCCGGGCGAGGCCGGCGCGCTGCTGGGGCTGCCCAGCGAACCGGCGCTGCACGCCGACAGCGTGAGCGCACCGGCCGCGAGGCCGGCAATCAGGGCCGTGCGGCCCTGCCTTGTGAATGACACTTCGTTGTACCTCCTGGTGTGAGGCCGCCACCCGATGTGGACGACCGTTACGGGGTTCCTTGCTGCCGGCGGGGGCCTCCCGCAGCGTCGGGGGTGGGCGGCTCCGGTGCCGCCGAAGAGGCACGGGCCATCACCTTGGGAGCGACCACCTCGTGCACTGTTTCGGTACGCCCGCCGATGCGCTCTAGCAGCAGGCGGACGGCTATCGCACCCATCTGGGTGCCCGACTGGTTGATGCTGGTGAGCGACATCATGGGGTGGGCGGCGATGTCGGTGTCGTCGTAGCCGACCACCGAGGCCTGGCCGGGCGTCAGACCCAGTTCGGCGACGGCCTGCAGCACGCCGAGGGCGAGTTCGTCGTGCGCGGCGAAGATGCCGACCGGGCCGGTCCTTCCCGCCAGAAGCTCCAGGGCACCGTCGCGGGCGCCTGACTGGGTCCCCTCCACGCGGACGATCTCGGGTTCCAGGCCCAGTTCCTCCATCGCGGCGCGGTACCCGAAGACGCGCATGCCGTGCGGGGTGTCGGGCAGGGTGTCCTGCCGCGACTCGGCGAGGGTGAGGTGCACGATCCTGCGGTGCCCCAGGTCGTAGAGGTGACGAACAGCGAGCCGTGCGCCGGCGAGGTCGTCGCCCACCAGGGTGTCGTAGTGCACAGACTGCTGGTGCCGTCCGATCATCACCAACGGGATGCGCCGGCCGAGAGCCTCCAGCCAGGACTGCGGAACGCGCGAGGAGATGGCCACGATCCCGTCGACCTGGCGGTCGGCCAGCACCTCGATCGCCGCCGGTCCCTCGTCGTGGTCGGGGCCGGCGGGCGCGATGATGAGCTGGTAGCGGGTCTTGGCGAGGGCGGCGGTGGCGCCGGTGATGATCTTGGGGAAGAAGTGATTGTGGATGCTCGGGATCTCGACCCCGAGCGTGTAGGAGGAGCCACGCATGGCGCGCGCCGCGGCCCGCGGCCGGTAGCCGAGTTCGTCGATCGCCGCCTGCACCTTCGTCCGCATCTCGGCGCTCACGCCGTAGGCATCGCGGATCACCTTCGAGACCGCGGCCCTGGACACCCCGGCGGCACGCGCCACGTCTTCGATGGTCACCGAGTTGGCCTGGATCGTCACTGACCTCTCCTCACCCGCATTTGTAGAACGCTCTACATGGGCCGTGTAGAGCAATCTACGGGAAGGTAGACCGGTCTACAAGAGGCCGAGGTCACGTGTGGGTAACGATCGATTGCTGCACAGCGCGGTGCGCCTCGCGCTGAAGGAGAGGATCCGCCAACCGTCCTGAGGCGCGTGCCGCGGACCGGTGGCAGAGGGTTCCGACGGTGCCTGGCTGGCAGGGGCTGCCGCGGCGTCCGCCGGCCCGGCGAGGGAGCGGATGACGGGAATCGAACCCGCATGACCAGCTTGGAAGGCTGGGGCTCTGCCATTGAGCTACATCCGCGAGGACCGCTGTGGCGGGCCATCGGTCATGTTACCGGAACGGCGACGGCAGTCCCCACCTCGTGGTCGGGAGGCGCCAGCCACCGCTTGCCGCGGGTCCAAACTGGGGAGACCTCATCGGCCGGGTAGCCGACTGCACGAGGGGGGACTGCCACGCCCCGGGGTGCCACAGCTGCAGCGGTGGCACCAGGCACTAGAGGGTCAGGCGCTCTCCTCCGACAGGCCGGGAACGAGCCCGTCCTCACTGGCGGACGGCTCGTCCTCGGTCCCCGAGCCGGCATTCCCGGTGCCGTCGGTTTCCTCGTCCCGGCCCTTCCGTGACGGGCCGTCACCCGGCAGGAGCGACAGCACGATGAGCGCGAGCAGCGCGGCGAGCAGCGGGAGCGACACCGTCGGCGTGGTCATGGCCATGACAACTCGCCCTCCCCCGCTGATCGTGAGCGCGGGACGCCACACCTTGTCCTGCCTGCCGACGAGATAGGTCTCACCATCGGCAGAGTCGTTGGCGTCGCCCTTGAGCGTGATGCCGTACTGGCCGTCCAGGTCCTCGATCTCCTGGACCCGGTGCGTGACCAGCTTGCCGGTCACCGTCGACGGCAGCGTCAGCACCTCTCCGACAGCGACATCCGCCACCGGCACCTTCGTCGCCAGCAGCAGGTCGCCCGTCATGATCGCGGGCTCCATCGATCCCGACACGACGACCAGTGGCTGGACGAGCCCCGCCGTCGCGGTGATCCACAGCAGCCCGCACATCACTCCGACGGCGGCCGCCACCCAGAGCAGGGCATTGGCCACCCTGCGCCCGATGCGCCTCATCGTGAATCCTCTCTGTGTCAGTGGCCGATCACGCACGCCGTGATGGTGACGCGCTGCGTCCCCTTGATCACTGTCATGCGGCCACTCGTCATGAAGTAAGTGTCGGGCACCGGCTGGGTGGTGTTGGGCGTCGTGTAGAACTGGTAGCCGTCGCTCGGCCACGGGCTCCACTGCACCTCGCTGACGGTCTTCTTCTCGTCCACCCGGGCCTTCGCGTCGGTCAGGTCGAGGTTCGCCTTCCAGCCGAAGTAGAACGGGTTGGCGACGAGATCCTGCACCTTGCCGGCGACGGTCAGGACCTTGCACGCGCGCGTGTCGGTCCAGTCACCCCGGGTGATCGTTGCCGTGTACCAGGAGGGCTGGCCCAGCCCCGGGAGCATGGCGGTGCTGACGCACAACTTGATCGTCAGCGTCCTCGACGAGTCGATCATGAGGTTGTTGTAGTTCGAGTTCCACGGCTTGCTCGGGTCGCCCACGCCGGTGATCACCATGATGCGCGGATTGCCCGGCGACAGCGCGAGGTTCACCTGGGTCTTGTCCTTGTAGTAGATGCCGTCGGTGGAAGGCTGGCCGCTGAACGGCGGCTTGTCGAGGTCGGCGTCGAGTTCCCAGCGGGTCGGTGTCGCGGTGGTTCCCCTCAGCGTGACCGAGCCGCAGAAGCCGAGGTTCCCCGGGCTGGCGTCGATCTCCCAGTTGATGGCGGTCACGCTCGTCGTGGTGTTGCCGCTGACGATGACGGAGTTGGCCGGCGTGGCAGGCGGCTGGTTGCTCCACGACCCTGCCGAAGCGAGGGCCTTGAAGGTCACCGCGTCGCTCCACCCGGCATGGGTCGGCGTGGCCGCGGAAGCAGCGCCCAGGGCCAGCGAGGCCGCCGCTCCGGCGGCAACAGCGACTCGCAGCAAAGGACGAGAGCCCTGCGCGAGCGCATGGCTGAGCCACCGGCGTCGCTCACTGGCTCCGTCAGGGTTGACGGGCGGGAATGACCGACGGGGTGTCCTGAAGGCAGGAGTGGTCATCGTGACGTCCTCGATCGCGCGTACCGGAGAACCGGCGCGCGGCACCCCCGCCCAGGGCGGCCGCATGAGTCGGGCCGCCCCGGGACGGGACAGGTGCTGCTAGTGGGTCGCGGTGCCCGTGACTGTGACAGTCAGGTTGCCGGTGGCGCCGGCGAAGGACTGAGCCCAGTCCGTCGGCGTCGTCACGGTGATCTTGACCTTCGTGGTCTCGCCCGCGTCCAGCGTCGTCTTCTCGGCGACGGCGGTAGCGCTCGCGTTGTCGAACAGGTTGCCGGTCTTCACCGGCGCCCCGACCACCAGGACCGTCTTGGTGGAGCTGTTGTTCCTCACCCAGACATCGGTCGCGACGGTGTCGCCAGGAAGCAACTCGTCGAAGACCGTCGCGGGAATTGTGACGGCCGCGGCCGCGCTCCCGGCCTCTGACCACGTGCCCGGCGTGCCGGAGTTGTCCAGCGCTGCCTGCAGGTTGTAGGTGGACGCGCTCGCATCCGCCTTGAACCAGACGTTGTCGGTCCAGGCGGCGGTTGTCACGGCGGCACCGATGCCAACGACGGCGATGCCAGCGAGCCCCAGTTTCAGCGCATTCCTCCGGTTGCCAGCCCTGTTTTTGGGCACGTCAGAGTCAATAGCGTACTTCATCTTACCCTCCCGTTACCAGCTGGCGGTGGCCGCATGCGCCCCCCACGGACACATTGGATGACGACCTGTCGCAGTTGTCCCCACAACTGCGCCGCCAGATGAATCCCCCCGTGCCGGGCCTGGCAACCCAGCGATAGGTAACTTTGCCACAACTCGCGATGTATTGCAAATGACGACACGCAAAAGAATCGCCAAAGAACGGGGATGGATGCGGGGTCCCGCTAACGGGGGACAGGGTTTGCGCTATCTCTAGACAAAAGCCCTCCTGCACTACCGGGAAAGACGCCTCGTAGCTCGCTCAAGCGCCACCAAATCCGCGGTGACTAGGATGTTTGATCGCTCGGAAGGCTCGCCGGCTCGACGCTGAGCCCGCTCTACCTGACCGCTAACGTGCCTTTGACAAGCACGGCACCTCACATACTTGCGGGCCCGGCTAACGCCCCAGAAGGCGGTTCAATGAATGCGCCGGCCAGGCGGGCCGGCGAGAAGGCGACGCGGGGTCGGCATAATCGCGCCGGCCATCCGCGAAAGGCGCCCGACATTGACTGGGCGCACGACAAATAACGGTTCGGCCTGGATGCTCGAACCGTCGGTCGTGGTTTCTTTCGTCGAACGTGCCCATACCCCACGCATGAGCACGTCCGAAAACCCCTCCCCGGTTCTCAATACGTCGCATGAGTACCTCGCCTGCGGCACTGCCTCCCCCCGAAGGCCGGCCGGCTGCGCGAGCACTCCCCCGATTCGCTCGCGGCGACAGTGCCAGAGTAGGGCGATTCCCCTCCGGTCCGCGCAGACCGCTTGCAAAGTGCAACCCCGACGACCCCCTCGATGTCGTCTGATGGGTCGGGCGCTTCGTCCGGCCGCGAGGACCGCCCCCACTCGGGCGGGACGACCGCGGACGTCCGGCCCGACGAGCCCGCCGCTCCTCTCCTGGCGGGCGCTCCGATCCGCCCCCACGACGCCGGGCTGCGGACGCAGGACTGCCCCGCGGCCACGGCGTCGAAAGCACGCCGTCGATCGGCAAAGACACGCTTTCCGGGGTGCCATTCCTTTCCGGCATCGACCTGCAATCCGGAGGTATTGCCGCGCCCTTTCCTTTCCGAGGGCCCGACTCCGTCGACAAGGGCGCGATGATCTGGCGGACCCTCGCGTCCCGCTCGGCCGCTCGGAGGTGAGGGTGGCACCCACCCTGGTGCGGGGCCAGCCGGACGTCGTCGGCGGGAATTCCTCGCCGGGCTCGTCGGCCGGCGCGTCCGGCGGCGGCGG